>JBOGXX010000173.1:0-2800 GCA_050696475.1 Solirubrobacteraceae bacterium
ACCGTCTCGATCCCCACGACGACGTTGTCTTCGGTGATCACCGACTGCGGCGAGAAGTTCACCACCTGCTCGCGCAGGTCCACCAGCGGGCGCACACGGTCGATGAACGGCGTCACGATCGTGAGCCCCGGCTCCAGCGTGCGGCTGTAGCGACCGAGCCGCTCCACGACCCCCGCCCGCGCCTGCGGAATCACGCGGATCGTCCGCGAGGCCAGACCCAGCGCAAACAGGACGACCACAACGATGACGATGACAACGACCATGGGGTTCCTTTCGCTTACCTGCGCCGCAGAGCGTACCTCGAAAGTCCAGCTGCGACAGCGCCCGCATCCGCGGCGCTTCGCGCCTGCCGCGGCCCGGTGTCAAGCCAGACGATCGACCGTCAGTGCATAACCAGGGCGGTGGCTCCCCGTATCTCGACGACCTCGACACGCTCGCCGGCGTCGATGACCTCGTCTTCGTCATAGCTGCGCGCGGTCCACACCTCGCCGCCGTCGATCTTCACGCAACCGACGCCCTCCTCGTTGGCGATCCGCTCGAGCACCATCGCGCGCCGACCGATCAGCGCCGCTGCCCCCGTCCTGATCGAGGGTGGCAGCCGGCGGTGACGCCGGGCGACCGGGCGCAGCGCTCCGAACACCAGCGCGGAGGCCAGCACGAACACGAGCACGGCGAGCAGAGCGCCGACACCGAGCAGGCTCGCCACCGCCGCCAGCGCCGCTCCGATCGCGAATGGAAGCAGGTAGAACGACCCGGTGTGCATCTCGCCGATGCCCAGGATGCAGCCCACGATGACCCACGCGATCCACGCGTCCATGACCCCAGGTTACCTCTCTCACCCGCTGGCGGGCGATCAGTCCTCGGCGATCAGAGCGCGTGCGAAGTCCCGCGGGTCGAACGGACGCAGATCCGCCACGGACTCTCCCACCCCGATCAGCTTCACCGGCAGGCCGAGCTCGCGGGCGATCGCGAGCGCGATCCCCCCGCGCGCAGTGCCGTCGAGCTTGGTCAGCACCACGCCGCTGACGTCCGCCACCTCCGCGAACAGCATCGCCTGGCGGAGCCCGTTCTGGCCGGTCGTGGCGTCGATCGTCAGCAGCGTCTCGTGCGGCGCTCCCTCGAGCTGGCGCGCGATCACGCGACGAACCTTGCCGAGCTCGCCCATCAGCTCGTCCTGCGTGTGCAGCCTTCCGGCGGTGTCGACGATCACCACATCCACGCCAGTCGCGCGCGCCTGCGCGATTGCGTCGAAGGCGACAGCGCCCGGATCCGAGCCCTCCGCGCCGAGGACGATCTCACAGCCGGCGCGCTGCGCCCAGCCTTCCAACTGCTCGGCCGCTGCGGCCCTGAACGTGTCCGCCGCTGCCAGCAGCACGCTCTGGCCGAGCTCATCCCGCAGGTGCCACGCGAGCTTGCCGATCGTGGTCGTCTTGCCGGTGCCGTTGACGCCGACCGCCATGATCACGGTCGGCTTCGCCCGGATGTCGATGCGCGCGTCGCCGACGCTGGCCGTGCTTGCCAGCAGCTCGATCAGCCGCTCGCTCAGCGCCTGTCCGCCCTCGAGCTCGCCCGAGGTTGACTCCTGCTCGAGCGTCTGCACCACCGCGGCGGTGGTGCTCGCACCGACGTCTGCCATGATCAGCGCCTCCTCCAGGCGTTCCCAGCTCTGCTCGTCGAGAACGCCGAACAGCGTCGCGTGGATCTCCGAGCCAAGTGCCTGGCGCGTCTTGGCCATGCTCTCGCGCAGGCGTCCGAACAGGCCTCCGCGCTTGCGCTGCGAGCCGGACTCGCCGGGCGCCTGGGGAGGAGCTGCACCGGGGAGCGCAGCGGTGATGAACAGTTCGCTCCAGTCGCGGGCCACGGGGCGCGCGAGGATAGCAGCGCCTCAGGCGAGCACTGCCACCTCGCGGACCTCTTCGCTGGAGGGATCGTCCTCGGGCAGGCGTCGCGAGAGCACCTTCGAGACTCCGTTTTCGCCCATCGAGACCCCGTGCAGCCAGTCGGCCGCCTCCATCGTGCGCCGCTGGTGGGTGATGACGATGAACTGGGCGCCGCCGGAGTGACGGCGCAGCAGCGTCAGGAAGCGTTCGAGGTTGAGGTCGTCGAGCGCCGCCTCGACCTCGTCGAGAATGTAGAACGGACACGGACGCGCCAGGAAGACCGCGAACAGGAACGCCAGGGCCGTCATCGACTTCTCTCCACCGGAGAGCAGCGTGAGACGCTTCGTGGACTTGCCGGCCGGGGTGATTTCGATCTCCACGCCCGGTAGCTGCTCTCGCTCGGGGCCGCCCGCCTCCGCCTCGCTCTCAGCCTCTGCCGCCGCCTCGATCGCGTCCGTGTGCTCACCGTCGCCGAGCGGCTGCCCGCCCAGCACCTTCCGCGGCGCCTGCTCATCCGCCACCAGGCGCAGGCGCCCGCTGCCGCCGGGGAACACGTCGCCGACAAGCTCCTGGAAGTTGCGGTCGGCGGCCGTGAACGTCTCCTCGAAGGTCTCCTCGATCTGGCGGTCGGTCTCACGGATCACACCCCGCAGCTCGCGCAGCGCCGTCTCCAGATCATTGCGCTGGCTCTCAAGCTCCTCGGCGTGCGCGAGCGCCTGCGCGTACTCCTCCTGGGCGAGCGGGTTGACCGGCCCGAGCTGCTCGCGCCGGCGGGCGACGCGCTCCAGGCGCGCCTTGAAGGTCGCCCGGCTCTCCTCGTCGAGCGGCTCCCCGGCGGGCGCGACCTCCAGCTCGAGTCGCCCCGCGAGCGCGCCGAGCTCGACCTCGGCCTCGGCGGCCCGGTCGCGGCTGCGCTGAAG
>JBOGXX010000174.1:0-2741 GCA_050696475.1 Solirubrobacteraceae bacterium
CTTCGGCGCGGTGATCGACGAGAGCATGTCCGACGAGGTTCGTGTGACCGTGATCGGTACCGGGTTCGATCACCGCCCTGGCCGCAGCGCGCGGCGCGACTCGCGCAGCGGCGCGCGACCGGACCGCGGCCCGCGGATCTCAGATCGCCAGCGCTCGACGCTCGAGATCTCCGACGATGACATCGACGTACCGCCGTTCTTGCGGTAGGCCGCTCCGCTCCAGCGAGCTCATGAGTGTGAAGTCCGACCCCCCGTATGGCGGGCGAGCCGCAGCCGGCCGCGGGCATCAAGCCGAGCGGCCATGCCGTGGATATCGAAGAAGATCGCCAAGCGCGTGACGCAGGGTGCGCAGACGGCTTTGCCCAAGATCCTCGCCTCGCTCGCCAAGGTCGCCGAAGCGCTCCACCGCCCCTCGCCCTGACGCCTCGGACCGCGCGGGTTCGATCACGGCTCCTCGGGCCTGAGGTCTCGCACCGTGCGGGCGCGATCATCGCTCACTTCGCCCCTTCGCTAGCCTGGGCCGCATGTCCTCGACGGCCTCGCAGAGCCTGCGCAGAACCGCCCTCTACGACCGTCACGTCGCCGCCGGCGCGAAGCTCGTCGACTTCGCCGGCTGGGAGATGCCGGTGTTCTATGGTGGCCCGCCCGCCCTGCGCGAGGAGCACATGGCGGTTCGCCAGGCATGCGGGATCTTCGACGTCTCGCACATGGGCGAGATCGAGACGCGCGGACCTGGCGCGCTGGAGCTGCTGCAGCGCCTGCTCTCCAACGACGTCTCCAAGCTCGCGCTCGGCGCCGCGCAGTACAGCGTGCTGTGCCGCGAGGACGGCGGCGTGCTGGACGACGTGTTCACCTATCGGCTGGCCGCAGAGCGCTATCTGACGGTTACGAACGCGTCCAATCACGAGCGCGACGTCGCCTGGTTCGCCGAGCACGCCCAGGGGGTCGCCGACGTGGACGTCGCAGACGCGGTCGAGGACTGGGCGATGCTCGCCGTGCAGGGACCGCTTGCCAGGGAGATCGTGCAGGCGGTCTCCGACTCGCCGCTGCCCGCGCGAATGAGCGCCCAGACCAGACGCCTGGCCGGCGTTGATGTGCTCGTATGCGGGACCGGCTACACCGGCGAGGATGGCGTCGAGCTGCTGTGCGCCCCTGAGCAGGCGCCCGCGCTGTGGGACACGCTCGTGCGCCGCGGCGCGACTCCCGCCGGGCTCGCGGCGCGCGATACGCTGCGCCTGGAGGTCTGCTTCCACCTCTACGGCAATGACCTCTGCGTGCAGCGCGGGCCAATCGAGGCTGGGCTGGGCTGGTGCTGCAAGGAGGACACCGGCTTCGTCGGCTCGGAGGCCGTGCGCCAGCAGCGCGCGAATGGGACGCCCGAGAAGCTGGTCGCCTTCGTGATCGAGGGTCCCGGCATCGCCCGCCAGGGCAATCCGGTGCTCGGAGGCGGAGAGGTCACGAGCGGGACGATGTCGCCTTGCCTGCAAACGGGCATCGGCATGGCCTACGCGCCCTCCGCGGCGGCCACCGCGGGCACCCATCTGCAGATAGACGTTCGTGGCAAGATGCGCCGCGCCGTTGTCAAGGACAAGCCGCTCTACAGAAAGGGCTCCTGAATGGCGCAGGCCAGCTATCCCGACGATCTGCTCTACCACCCCGAACACGACTGGGCTCGCTTCGACGATTCCGACCCCGCTGCGCTGCTCGCCACGCTGGGAATCACCTGGTACGCCCAGGACGCGCTCGGGGAGGTCGTGTTCTTCGATCCCCCGGCCGTCGGCACGACGCTCGCCAAGGACGGCGCCTATGCCGAGGTCGAGTCCGTCAAGGCGGTGTCCGATGTGGTGGCGCCCGTCTCCGGCGAGATCGTCGAGGTCAACGAAGTGCTTTCGCAGAACCCGGCGGTGATCAACGAAGACCCCTACGGCGAGGGCTGGCTGGTCAAGGTGCGGATCAGCGACCCCGGCGAGCGCGACGCGCTCCTCGACGCCGCCTCCTACCGGGCGACGCTCTCAGGCTAGGCTGCTCGTAGTTGAGTCGCTACACCGCCATCACCCCCGCCGATCTGGACGCGATGCTCGCGGCGATCGGGGTCGGCTCCATGCAGGAGATATTCGACCGCCAGATTCCCCCGGGCGTGCGCCTCGACCGCGAGCTCGAGCTGCCCGACGGGATCGGCGAGCAGGACGTCTACGAGCATCTGCGCGCGCTTGCGGCACGCAACACGAGCGTGGAGGACGAGCTGAGCTTTCTCGGAGCGGGGATGTACGACCACTACGTCCCAGCGCTGATCGACATGCTGATGGAGCGCTCGGAGTTCCTCACACCGTACACGCCTTATCAGCCCGAGATCTCGCAGGGCGGGCTGCAGGTGATGTTCGAGTACCAGACGGCGATCTCCGAGCTGACAGCGCTGCCCGTGGCCAACGCCTCCGTCTACGAGGGCCCCTCTGCAGTTGCCGCCGCCGGCTACATGGCCAAGCTCCACAACGGCGGTCGCAGGATCGTCGTCAGCGCCGGCCTGCATCCGCACTCCCTGCAGACGCTCCTGACCAATGCCCACGGCTACGGCGCGGAGGTCCTGGAGGTCCCGCTGCGCGACGGCGTCACCGACCCCGAGGCCTGGGCGGCGGCGATCGACGGCGAGACCAGCGCGGCGATCTTCGCCCAGCCCAACTTCTACGGTGCCGTCGAGGACGCCGAGGCGCTCAGCCAGGCAGCTCATCGCGCCGGTGTGGGAG
>JBOGXX010000175.1:0-3135 GCA_050696475.1 Solirubrobacteraceae bacterium
AAGATCGCCGAGCACGACTACGACACCAAGAAGCACCACGTCGAGCGCTTCCTGCGCCACAAGGACAAGGTCAAGGTCACGATCATGTTCCGCGGGCGCGAGGTCACCCACCCCGAGCGCGGCACCGCGATCCTGGATCGCCTCGCCGAGGAGCTCTCCGAGCTCGGCGTCGTCGAGCAGCGCCCGATGCAGGAAGGGCGCAACATGACGATGATGATGGCCCCATCCAAGGCCGTGCTCGCCGGCAAGGCCGACAGCGCCGAGGCCTCCGAGGAGGTCTTCGCCGACGGCGGAGACGGCGGCGACGTGGCCACCGGGGCGCTCCTATCGCCGCTCGAGGAAGACGGAAGCGCGGCCGCCGGCAGCACCGTGTCATAATCCTCAGCCGAGAAGCGATGCCCAAGATGAAGACACATTCCGGCGCGAAGAAGCGCTTCAAGGTGACCGGCACCGGCAAGGTGCGCGGGCGTCACGCCTTCACGAGCCACATCCTCGAGAAGAAGTCGCCCAAACACAAGCGCCAGCTCGGTGAGCCGGCGGTCCTCGCAAAGGACGACGTGCCGCGGGTCAAGCGACTGCTGGGGGTGGGCAAGTGACGCGGGTGAAGCGCTCCGTGCACGCGCGCAAGAAGCGTCGCGCGGTGCTCGAGCAGACCAAGGGCTTCCGCGGCGAGGCGCACTCCAACTACCGCCGCGCCAAGGAGGCGCTGCTGAAGGCTGACGCCTACGCCTACCGCGACCGGCGCAACCGCAAGCGCGACTTCCGTCGCCTGTGGATCACCCGCATCAACGCAGCCGCCCGCGTCAACGGCATGAGCTACTCGCAGCTGATGCACGGCCTGAAGCTGGCCGGCGTCGAGCTCGACCGCAAGGTGCTCGCCGACATCGCCGTGCGCGACGCCGACGCCTTCCGACGTTTTGCCGATGTCGCCCGCGAGGCGTCGGCTGCCTGAGCCCCGGAGCTGCCGGGGGCCCGGCAAACGACAGACAGCCTCCCGGGCGTCGCTCCTGAAAAGGACGGCGCCCTTTTTGTTGGCACGAGCAAGGACAGACACCGAACAGCCAGAGCATGAGCCAGATCGCATCCCCCCAGAACCCCCGCCTGAAGGCCGTGCGCCGCCTGCACACCAAGCGTGAGCGTGCGCGCAGCGCCAGCTTCCTGGCCGAAGGCGAGGACCTGATCGCCGCCGCCCGGCGCGCAGGACGACCGGCGCTCGAGGGCTATCGACTCGCAGGCTCGGGTCTGGGCGAGGAGCGCTTCCACGACGTCGAGCGCTCCGCGCTGGCGAGCGTCTCCGCGCTCGGCTCCGGCACCCGCGTGCTGGCCGTCTACGAGCAGCGCTGGGCAGCGGCGGTGGGCCCGCTGTGCGTCTACCTGCACCGCGTCGGAGATCCCGGCAACGTCGGCACGGTGCTGCGCTCAGCGCAGGCGTTCGGCGCCTCCTGTGTCGCGCTGGGCCCCGGCTGCGCGGACCCGCATGGGCCGAAGGCCGTGCGCGCAAGCATGGGCGCGATCTTCAGCGTGAAGCTCGCCCACGTCAACGACCTCGCAGAGCTGCCGGGAGAGCTGATCGCGCTGGATGCCGGCGCCCCAGAGGTGCTGCGCGGGCCACACATGGCGGGCCCCGGTGCCGACGCCGGTGCGCCGCCGCAGGGCGCCGTCACGCTGCTCATCGGCGCCGAGCGCGACGGGCTGCCCGAGGACGTCGCGGCGGCCTGTGGGCGCCTCGCGCGCATCCCCATCGCCTCGGACTCGCTCAACGCCGCCATGGCTGCAACCGTGGCGCTCTATGAGATGAGCCGCCGGGGTGGAGACGACCGCGATACGGTCCCCGCGTCATGATCGATCGGATCCAGGAGCTGCACAGCGAGGCCCGGGCGGCGATCGCAGCGGCCCGCTCGAGCGCCGAGCTCGAGGAGCTCCGCGTGCGCTACCTGGGACGCAAGGCGGAGCTTCCGCAGATGCTGCGCGGCGTCGCCTCGCTGGCACCCGCGCAGCGCGGCGCCGTCGGGCAGGCCGCAAACCAGGCACGCCAGGCGCTCGAGGCGCTGATCCAGGCCCGCGCGAAGGAGCTGGCCGTCGGCGAGCTTCGCCAGCAACTGCTCTGCGACCGCGTGGACGTGACGCTCCCGGGCGCTCCGGCGCAGCCGATCGGGCGCCTGCACGTCCTCAGCGCGACCCGTCGCGAGCTCGAAGACATCTTCCTCGGCCTCGGCTTCACCGTCATGGAGGGTCCCGAGATCGAGACCGTCCACTACAACTTCGATGCGCTGAACCACAGCCCCACGCACCCCGCAAGAGCGCGCACGGACACCTTCTACGTCGCACAGGACAGCGACGGCGAGCTTCGACCCCCGGACGAGGCCCTGCTGCGCACGCACACCTCGCCGATGCAGGTGCGCGCCATGGAATCGCACCCGCCGCCGCTGTACGTGGCCATCCCCGGCCGCGTCTACAGGCGCGACCTCGACGCCACCCACACCCCCCAGTTCCACCAGATCGAGGGGCTCGCCGTCGATCAGGACATCACCCTTGCCGACCTGAAGGGCACGCTGCTGTCCTTCGCCAGGGCGATCTTCGGCGAGGATCGCGACGTCAGGCTGCGCCCGCACTTCTTCCCGTTCACCGAGCCCTCCGTGGAGGTGGACGTCTCCTGCTTTCACTGCGAGGGCAAGGGCTTCTGCCGGGACGGCTCGCGCTGCCACCTGTGCAAGGGCGAGGGCTGGCTGGAGATTCTCGGCGCCGGCGAGGTCGATCCCGACGTCTACTCCTACGTGCCCACCACCGCAGCCAATGCGCCCGGCTACGATCCCGAGAAGGTCCAGGGGTTCGCCTGGGGGCTGGGGGTCGAGCGGATCGCGATGCTCAAGCACGGCATCCCCGACCTGCGCCTGCCCTACGAGAACGACCTCAGGTTCCTGGAGCAGTTCTCGTGAGGGTGCCGCTGCCATGGTTGCGCGAATACTGCGATCCGGACCTGGACGCGCATCAGATCGAGGAGCGCCTGACGATGACCGGCACGAAGGTCGAGGCGGTCCACCATCACGGCGTCCCCTCGCCGGAGGGCTTCGTCGTCGGGCGCGTGCTCAGCGCCGAGCAGCACCCCGACGCCGACCGGCTGAAGGTGTGCGAGCT
>JBOGXX010000176.1:0-6144 GCA_050696475.1 Solirubrobacteraceae bacterium
TCAACATCTTCGGCGGCATCACACGCTGCGACGAGGTCGCCACCGGGCTGATCGCCGCGTTCGCGGAGCTCGGCGTGAGCGGCAAATCGATCCCATTCGTCGTCCGCCTGGACGGAACCAACGACACGCAGGGCCGGCGCCTGCTTCAGCAGGCGGCGCTGCCCAACGTGCACGCTGCCAAGACCATGAACGAGGCAGCAGAGATGGTCGTCGCGCTCGCCGCCGGCAAGAGCGTCGGAGCGAGCGCCTGATGTCCGTCCTGGTCGACCAGGGCACCCGCCTCTGTGTGGCCGGCATCACCGGTCGCGAGGGGAGCTTCCACACGCTCAACAACCGCAACTACGCCACCAACGTAGTCGGCGGCGTGACCCCCGGCAAGGGCGGGCAGGACGTGGAGGGCATCCCCGTGTTCGACAGCTGGGAGCTGGCGATGGCCGAGGCGGAGCCGAACACGGCGATGATCTTCGTGCCGCCGCGGTTCGCCGCGGACTCGATCCTCGAGGCCGCGGCCGCAGGGGTGGCGCTCGTGATCGCGATCACCGAGGGCATCCCCGCGCACGACGAGCTGCGCGTCTACAACACGCTCGAGCGCGACTATCCGAAAACGAGGTTGATCGGCCCCAACTGCCCCGGCATCCTCTCGCCGGGCAAGGCCAATGTCGGGATCATCCCAGCATCGTTCTTCAAGGCCGGCAACGTCGGCGTGGTCTCGCGCTCGGGCACGCTGACCTACCAGATCGGAAACGAGATCGCCCAGGCGGGCTTCGGCTGCAGCTCGATCGTGGGGATCGGCGGCGACCCCGTGCCCGGCTCCTCGTTCGTCGACGTGCTCGGCCTTTTCGAGGCCGACCCCGACACCGAGCTGGTGGTGCTCTCCGGCGAGATCGGCGGCTCGGCTGAGGAAGAGGCTGCGGATTACATCGCCGAGCACATGAGCAAGCCCGTGGTGGCCTACATCGCGGGCTTCACCGCGCCCGCCGGCAAGCAGATGGGCCACGCCGGCGCGATCGTCTCCGGCAGCGCCGGCACGGCGGCCGCCAAGGCGCAGGCGTTCGAAGCCAAGGGGGTCCGCGTCGGGCGTACCCCCACCGAGACCGCCGGCATCGCCGTCGAGGTGCTCGGCGACACGTCCGTAAGCGCCTCCTGAGCGCCCGACCGCGCGGCGTGCCGGCCGCTACGCTAGGCCCCCATGGACCAGCAGGTGGCGAGGACGCTTGGCGAACTCGAGCGGAAGCTGCTCGAGCTGGAACGCACCCTCGCGTCGATGCGCGGCGAGCAGCAGCCGCAAACGCCCGCGCAGGCGTCCCCACCGCCGATCCCCCAGCCGACAAGCCCACCCGCGGCGCCCGTGGCGCCGGCGCGCGGCTACCCCTCCAGCAGGATCGTCGACGAGACGGTCGAGCACGGCCGGTATGCGAACCCTCCGGTGAGCGCTACCGCGCACGCGCCCGCGCCGGGCGCTCGGACTCCCCCGCCACCCGCTCTGAGGTCCCCGCGCACGCCGCAGCCGCCGAGCCCCGCGGAGCTGCTGCGCTTCCGCGACCGGCTCGAGCAGGCTGCCCGTGAGCTGACCCACGACTACGACGAGCTGCTCGGGCGCCTATCCTACGCCGCTGTGCCAACCACCGCCAGCGCCACCATCTCCTTCGCGCGCGGCGCTCCCTCGCTCGACATCGTCGATGTCGACGGGCTGCGCGACGCCGCCGTACGTGCCTTCGAGAGCGACCCCGCGGGCACGACCGCGTATGGCACGGCAGTCGGCTACCCGCGCCTGCGCAGCTGGATCGCCGACCGCCACGGTGTGGAGCCCGAGCGCGTGCTGGTGACCAACGGCTCGATGCAGGCAGACGCCTTCCTGTTCGAGCAGCTCGTGCGCTCGGGCGAGGAGGTGATCGTCGAGCGGCCCACATACGACCGCACGCTGCTGTCGCTGCGCGGCCGCGATGCGCGCGTGCACGCGGTGGAGCTCGCGCCGGACGGCATCGACACGGACGCGCTGGCGAGACTGCTCGCGACCGCCCGCCCCACGCTCGCGCACATCATCCCCAACTTCCAGAACCCAGCCGGCTACACGCTGTCGCTGCAGAAGCGCACGCGGCTGCTCGAGCTGGCGGCCGACCACGGCTTCGTGGTGTTCGAGGACGACCCATACGTCGAGCTGCGCTTCAGCGGCGAGACGCTCCCCACGATGCTCTCGATGGACCCCGAGCGCGTGGTTTATGCCTCTTCGTTCTCAAAGACGGTCTGCCCGGGAATTCGCGTCGGCTACCTCGTGGGCCCACCGCAGCTGATCTCCGCGATCGCCCAGCTCGCCACGAACACCTACATCTCGCCCGGCATGGTCGCGCAGTCGATCGTCTACGAGTTCTGCGCCTCCGGAGCGATCGAGCGCTCGATCGAGACCGTCAAGGCCGCGCTTGCCGAGCGCGCGAAGGCGCTCGCCCAGGCGCTGCGCAGCGAGCTCGCCGACGCCCGGTTCGTAGAGCCACAGGGCGGCTACTTCATGTGGGTGACGCTGCCCGAGGGCACCGACGTCGCCGCCCTGCACAAGGCCGCCGCCGACCGCGGGGTAGCCTTCGTCAAGGGCAGCGACTTCCTCCTGGAGGGCGGCGAGAACACCCTGCGCCTGGCCTACTCCGGGGTCACGCCCGAGCAGATCCACACGGGCGTCTCGCGCCTGGCCGACGCATACCGCTCGATCTAGCGCCCGACGTCCGTCGCTACTCAGCGTCCGTAGCGCTGCCCGAGCACCAGCTGCTCCGGCAACGCGGTGCGCGGCGGCGGTGAGGGGTCCGCGATCACCGAGACGGTCTCGGCGACGCTCGTCGTGACGCTCATCAGCGTCCCGTCCTCTGCGCGCACGCCCACATGCTCCTCGTCGCGCTCGGCCAGCGTGCCCTTGCGACCGGGCTCCAGGCCCGCGGCCTTCAGGTAGTGCAGGAGGTCCTCGGCCTCGTTCTCGAAGCGCAGGATGCGCACGGAGGCGCCGAGCTCCACGTCGGCCAGCGGCACACCGGCCAGGCGCGCGCCGGCCACGATCGGGTGGCCGTGCGGACACGTCTTTGCGTCGCCGATGGCCGCCAGCATGCGCTCCTCGAGCACCGGCGACATCGCGTGCTCGAGGCGCTCTGCCTCCTCGTGGACCTCGTCCCAGGGGACGCCCAGGACGTCCGTGAGGAAGCGCTCGATCAGACGGTGCCTGCGGACGATCCCCTCCGCGTACGCGGCGCCGCTGTGCGTGAACGCGATCGCGCGATTGCTGTCGCGCGTGATGTATCCGTCGCGCTCGAGGCGCCCGATCATCTCGTGTACGGTCGGCGCGGAGAGCTGCATCGCCCGCGAGACGTTCGCGCCGGTCATCTGCAGCCCCGCCTCCTGCAGCCAGAACAGGCTCTGCAGGTACTCCTCCTCTGCGACGGTCGCCGGCGCCTGGCTCTCCTCGTTGCTCACAACGGTGATGCTAGACGACGCTCTCTGCGCCCGACTCTCAGCTGTAGAGCTGATCGAAGGAGCACTCGCGCGGGGTCTTGTCCCCGCGCCAGCGGCGCAGCTTCGCCCCGTGGCGAATGCGCCCCGCGGAGACGTGGTCGAAGTCGATCTCAACGACCAGCTCCGGTCGCAGCGCGACCCACCGGAGATCCTTGCCGGCGCTCCAACGGCTGGGCTCGGCAGAGCCGCGCTGCCCCGACTCATACGGTGCCAGGAAGCCGACCAGACGCTTCTTCTCGGCCGCGCTGAGACCCGAGCAGTGCCCGACCACGCGCAGCTCGGCGCCGTCGTACAGGCCGAGGATCAGCGCGCCCACCGTCTGCGGCTCCTTGCCCGGACGCCAGCCGCAGACCACGGCGTCGATCGTGCGCACGCGCTTGACCTTCGTCATGCCCTTGCGCTCGCCCGGGCGGTACGGCGCCGAGCGCTCCTTGGCGATCGCGCCCTCTGCGCGCGCCAGCCAGACCTCGGCCTCCCCGGCGCTGGCGACGGTCTGCATCAGCTGCACCGGCGCGCGGCCAAACGCCTCGCTCGCGAGCAGCGCCTCGAGCGCCGAGCGGCGCTCGGAGAAGGGGCGCTCGATCAGCGAATCCTGTTCGTGCGCGAGCAGGTCGAAGGCCACGTAGAGCGCCGGCGTCGCCACCGCCAGGCGCTCGATCCGGGATACCGCCGGATGGATCCGCTGCCCGAGCGCGTCGAAGTCCTCGCGGCCGTCCGCGCCGCGCACGATCACCTCGCCGTCGAGCACGTAGCGACCCGCCGGCAGCGTCAGCTCGGGGAAGTAACGGCCGAGCGGCTTGCCGCCCCGCGACTGCAGGAAGACCTCGCTGTCGTCCACGAACGCCAGGCAGCGGAAGCCGTCGAGCTTGATCTCATAGCTGTACTCAGCGCCTTCGGGGAGCTCCTTGCGCGAGCGCGCGAGCTGCGGCTTGATCGGTGGCGCCAGCGGCAGGCTCACGCGTGCCTCCGCTTCGCTGCAGGGGTTTTGGCGTGCGGCTTGCGTGCCCGGCTGGGCTGCACCCGCGGTGGCTCGCCCTTCTGCTTGCGAAAGTGCGGCGGCCAGGGGGCGTCGCCGAGACCCTCACGCTCGTCGCGCGCGGCAAGCTGGAGCAGGCCGTCGAGGCGCCCGGGGTGCTCGTCGATCGCGGCCGACGGATCGCCGCGCTCGCGCAGGCGCGCAGGAACCGTCGTCATCGTCAGCTGCGCGGGCTCCACGTCTGCCACCTCCCCCCACTCCAAAGGGCAGGAGACGCGCGCGTCCGCGACCGCTCTGACGGAGTACGCCGAGGCGACGGTGCGGTCGCGCGCGTTCTGGTTGTAGTCGATGAACACCCCCTCGCGTTCCTCCTTCCACCAGCGACTGGTCGCACGACCGGGCATCCGCCGCTCCACCTCTCGCGCCAGCGCCAGCGCGGCACGGCGCACCTCTTCGAAGCTCTCCGTCGGCTCGATACGAACGCAGACGTGGATGCCGCGCGAGCCGGAGGTCTTGGGAAAGCCCAGCAGGTCATGCTCCTCGAGCACGCCGCGGACGCCCAGCGCCACCTCGCGGACCTCCGCGAACGCAACGCCCGGGCCGGGGTCGAGATCGACGCGCAGCTCGTCCGGGTGCTCGAGATCCGCGCGACGCACGGGCCACGGGTTCCAATCGATCACGCCCAGGTTCACGCCCCACACGAGGTGCGCGACATCGTTGGGCACGAGCTCGCGCGCGTGACGCCCGCTGGGGAAGCTGACGGTCGCCGTCTGCAGCCACTCCGGCGCGCCGTCGGGCACCCGCTTCTGGAAGAACGGCTTGCCCGCGACCCCGTCGACCCAGCGCTTCATCACCGTCGGGCGCTCGCGCAGATGGCGAACGACCGCCTCCTGGCAGTCCACGTAGTAGTTGACGAGATCGATCTTCCGCAGCCCCGCGTCCGGGAAGAACAGCTTGCCGGGGTTGCTCACGCGCAGCTCCCGCCCGCAGACCTCGACGACGACGTGCTCCCCCCGCTTGGCGGTCATTGCTGGAAGGATGCCCGATCGTGGCGCCACGCACGCCCAGCACGACCCGCCGGCGCGAACCGGCGGAGGCGCGCCGCCCGCGCCAGAGCGAGAGCCCCGGCATCCCGCACAGGCTGCTTTTGGCCTGCGAGCCGTTCGGACGGCGCCTGCCCGCCGGCGCCGTGGCCGAAGCGATCTCCCGCGGCGTACAGGAAGTCGGCATGCCCGAGCCCGACGTCTGCCTGCTCGCGCCCGAGAGGCTCGCGGTCGATCCGCGCCGGCTCCTGGACGATCTCGCCTTCGATGCCCGCCTGCCCAGCGCGCGCGCGGTGGTGATCGCCACCGCGCAACTGCACGAGCAGACGCTCGCCCGCAGCGCGGCGTTTGAGATCGCAACCAGAGCCCGCCAGGGCGGCGTGCCCGCCTACGCGATCGCCGCCGCCGACACGCTCGCGGCGTTCGACGCGCGGATCCTGGACCTGCAGCTGATCCTGTACGCGCGCAGCGGGCGAACGCTGATCGCCGCCGGGCGCAAGCTCGCCGAGCTGGCCTGAGCCGGAGGGCATCGAGGCTGGCGTGTCGCCCTCGGGCACACGCTCACGATCGCATAGAGCGCTAGTCTCGCCCGGCGCATGGCAACCGAGTCCGAGCCACCTCCCAGCGGTCGTGCGC
>JBOGXX010000177.1:0-2811 GCA_050696475.1 Solirubrobacteraceae bacterium
CGCAGCGAGCGCCTGACCATCGGCTGCGCCGCCAGGTGCAGCACCACCTCCGCTCGCGACGCGCGCACGGCCGCGCGCACGGCTGCGGCGTCGCGCACGTCCACCGTGAGCTCGCGCATGGCCCCGCCGACGCCCGCCTGCTCGTACAGTGACGGGCTGGTGGGCACGCCCCGGGAGACACCCGTGACCTCAGCGCCCAGTTGCTGCAGCCACAGCGACAGCCACGCGCCCTTGAAGCCCGTGTGGCCGGTGACGAGCACCCGCCGGCGCTTCCAGAAGTCCAGGTCGAGCTCCACAGGGCCGGGTATCTTCACGCAATCACCACGCCGCCCGCCCGCACCCCTCCTTCCGTGCCCTCCGCGTCCGCGCAAAAGCCCTCGCCGATCCTGCCCGAGCGCGCGGAGATCCTGGGGATCCCGTTGGCGATCTCCGACTACGGGGAGGTGCTCGACTGGATCGAGGCGACGATCGCCGCCGACGGGCGCGGCTACGTGACGGCCGCGGCTGTCAACCTGGTGATGTCGGCGCAGGAGGAACCGGAAACGCTGGCTGCGGTGCTGGCGGCGACGCTGGCGGTGCCCGACGGCATGCCGCTGGTGTGGGCGCTGCGTGCGCTCGGGCACGCGCGCGCCACACGCGTCTACGGACCCGACCTGATGGTCGCGTTCTGCATGCGCGCGGCGCGCAACGGAACCCCCATGTACCTGTACGGCGGACGCCACCCGTTCGGCAGCGAGCTGCTCGAGCGGCGGCTGACCGAGCGCTTCCCCGGGCTACGCATCGTCGGCCGCTCGTCGCCTCCGTTTCGTCCGCTCACCGCGGCGGAGGACGAGCACGAGCTCGAGCTGATCAACGGCTCGGGTGCGGCGATCGTGTGGGTGGGCACCGGGCAGCCCCGCCAGGAGCAGTGGATGCACCGCATGCGAGCGCGCCTGTCGCCGTCGATGCTGGTGGGCGTGGGCGCGGCGTTCGACTTCCACGCGGGCCTCCTCCCGCAGGCGCCCGCGTGGATGCAGCGCAACGGCCTGGAGTGGACATATCGCCTCTGGCGCGAGCCGCGCCGGCTGTGGCGGCGCTACGCCCGCTACAACCCCATGTTCGTGGCAGGCTTCGCCCGACAGTACGGGGAATACCGTCGCGAGCGACGCCGCGAAGCTCGGCAGCGATGAGCCGCGTTCTGGTCACCGGGGGCGCCGGCGCGATCGGTGCGGCACTCGTCAGGCGCCTGCTCACCGACGCCGACTACGAGGTGCGGGTCTCTGACCGGCGCCCGGTGGCGCAGTGGATGCGTGAGGGCTGCGAGGTCCACAGCGGCGACCTGCGCGTTGCGAGGGATGCGCGCGCGGCGATCCACGGCTGCTCCCAGGTCATCCACCTGGCCGCGCTCGGCGGGGGAATGGCCGGTCGACGCAGGCTGCCACACGCGCTGACGGAGGCCAACAACGCCATCTACAACGCGGTCATCCGCGCCGCGCTGGGGGCGGAGGTCGAGCGCTTCGTGTACGTGTCCTCGGGAGCTGTCTTCGAGCGCGCCGCGCTCTTCCCCACGCCCGAGGCCTATCTCGAGGACTGCCCCTCTCCCACCACCGCATACGGCTTCTCGAAGCTGAGCGGCGAGATGTACTGTCGCGCGGCGCTTGCCGAGCACGGCCTGCCGTTCACGGTCTGCCGAGCCTTCAACGCATACGGCCCCGGCGAGCTGCCGGACACCGAGCCCGGCGTCGCGCACGTGGTGCCGGACCTGATCGAGCGGACGCTCGCCGGTCAGCGGCCGCTGGAGATCTACGGCACGGGCGAGCAGACGCGGACGCTGACGCACGTCGAGGACCTCGCCGACGGCATCGTCACCGCGATGGGCGCGCCGGCGGGGCTGAACGAGGACTTCAACATCTCCGCCGAGCGCGAGGTTAGCGTCGCGGAGCTCGCGGGCATCGTCTGGGAGGCGTGCGGCAAGGACCGGCAGGCACTCGAGCTCGACCGCCTGCCCGCTTTCCCGCTGGACGTGCAGCGGCGCTGGCCGTCCGTGGAGAAGGCCCAGCGCCTGCTCGGCTGGAGCGCGAAGATCACGCTGGAGGACGGGATCGCGGCGACCGTGCGCTGGCTGCGCGGCGTGAAGGACGCGGAGCGGCTGGACGGGCACATCGCCGGCGCTCGATAGGCTTGCGCGCCGATGCCCGACCGACCCTCAGCGCTGATCACAGGCGTCACCGGCCAGGACGGCTCCTATCTGGCGGAGCTGCTGCTGGAGAAGGGCTACGACGTCCACGGGATGGTGCGCCGCGCCTCCACGGAGAAGTTCGACCGGATCGAGCACATCCGCGAGCGCCTCACCCTCCACCAGGGCGACCTGCTCGACCAGCGCTCGCTCGTGGACGCCCTCCGGGCCGCGAAGCCGACCGAGATCTACAACCTCGCGGCGATGTCCTTCGTCGCCGTCTCGTGGATCCAGCCGACGCTCACGGCGGAGTTCACGGGCGTCGGCGTGACGCGCCTGCTCGAGGCGATGCGCGAAGTCTGCCCAGAGGCGCGCTTCTACCAGGCCTCCTCGAGCGAGATGTTCGGCAAGGTTTTGGAGGTCCCGCAGACCGAGACGACGCCCTTCTACCCCCGCTCGCCCTATGGCGTCGCGAAGGTCTACGGGCACTTCATCACGGTCAACTATCGCGAGTCCTACGGGATGCACGCGACGAGCGGGATCCTTTTCAACAACGAGTGCGTCGCGGCGAGCACGCCGCTGATCGTCAGGCAGCTCGGCCTCGTCTCGATCAAGACTCCGGCCGAACTGATGCCGCTTCGCCGCAAGGGTCCGAG
>JBOGXX010000178.1:0-2314 GCA_050696475.1 Solirubrobacteraceae bacterium
CATCAGCACGCCGTCCCACGCCCGGCGTGTCGCCAGCCACCTACGAGCAGGCGGCGAAGGCTGGTACATCACCCACTACGAGGTGCTCTCGCTGCTTGGCGTCAAGAACGAGCCGCTGCCCGTCCAGGCCGTACCCGTCCACGAAGCTGAGGGCGAGCGCGTTGTGCTCGACTCGACTGAATTCTGTCCGGTCTGCCACGCCTCGCGCGATGACGGCTGGCAGAACCACAGCCCGCTTGTATGCTCCGCGGTCCACACCGAGCAGGTCAGAGGCGAGGAGCGCAACCGCACCTGCGCCTATGTCCACAAGAGCCTGCGCGTCAAGAGCGCAGCGCACCATCTCGCCGGCGCCTTCCGCGACGGCGTGATCTGCATCGACGAGGGCACGCTCATCAAGGGCGATGAGTCGCAGCGCAGCAAGGCGATCCGCGGCCTCCGGGCGCGCAACAAGCTGCTGGCGACCGGCACGCCGATCTCCAACTACGTCAACCAAATCTTCTGGCTGATGTGGTGGTGCCTGGGCGACTCCAGCCTGCGCTTCCCTTACAGCTACCGCGGCGGGCTCGCCGCATTCGAGGCCGACTTCTGCGTCATCGAGTACACCTACGGCCGCCGAGGCTCGGCTACCCAGCACCGCCGCGAGAAGCGCAAGGTGCTCCCGCAGATCACGAACGTCAGCCGCTTTTGGCGGTTGAGCGCCGCTGCGATGATCCGCAGGCGCAAGCGGGACTTTGGCGAGCCGATTGTCCCCTGCACGATGAAGACCGTCTACGCCCCGATGGGCGTCGCGCAGCACGCGCTCTACAAGCACTGGCTCAGCAAGGCGACGTTCGCCCGGTTCTTCACCTGGAAGTACCCCGACCACGCGCTCGTGCAGAGCGGCCAGATCGAGCGGTTCGCCGCCGCCTGCGGTCAGCTCACCAAGCTCGAGTACGCCACGACCGTGCCCGAGGCAGCGACCGACCGCGGCTGGCCGGGCCTTGAGGGCCTTGAGCACTCCAACTGGACGCCGAAGAACATGAAGACGCTGGAGCTGATCCTCCAGCACGTCCAGGCAGGCGAGAAGATTCTCGTCGGCTCCGACCTGATCGGGACCGGCCGCTGGCTCTGCGATCGCCTCCAGGAAAAGGGCGTGCGCGCCGGGCACATTGTCGAGGAACGCGACGGGAAGGCCGCCACCGTGAACCCGAGAAAGCGCGCGGTCGTGATGCGCGACTTCCGCCACGGCAACATGCAGGTGCTGCTCTGCGGCATCCCCGCGATCCGGCTCGGGCACAACCTCGACACGGCCTCGGTGGTCGTCGTCGACGGGCTCGTGTTCAGCTATGAGATGTTCGACCAGTTCATCGCCCGCGCGCACAGGCTCAGCAGCAAGAAGCCCGTGACCGTCTACGTGATGCTCACCAAGGGGTCGCTCGATGAGAAGAAGTGGGCGCTGCTTTCGGCGAAGGCTGCTGCCGCCGATCTCGCACTCGACGGGCAACTCATGGACGAGCGCGAGGAGCCGATCTCGCTGGAGCAGGTACTCAAGGAACTCCAGGCCAAGGGTGTTCCGCTGACCGGCGAGGAGATCGCCGAGGCCGAGCTGCAAACCGCGTGGGAGACGGCCGCGGCGGTGATCCCGTTCGTGCCGCGGCGCACGACGCCAGCGCCGATCCAGCCGCTGCGCGAAAGCGAGCAGCTTGAGCTATTTGCCGCCTAGCCGCGAGGCGGGCAAGCCGGGCGGCAGCGAGGCCGCTCGGCTACCGTCCAGAGTCAAGACCGGCGCCCGCGCAGCCGATCTATTGTCAGCGGCGATCCCGGACTTTCGTGCCCCGCGGCGTTGAGGACGACGGTGGACGCTGCTACATTGTTTGTGGGCCGTACACCTATTCTGGTGAGCCTACGGTCCTTCTTGAGACAAGCCCTGGGAGACCGGGGCTTGTGTTTTTAAGGCCGTTGCGCGATCCGCTCGCTCGGACAGCCAGTCGCGTCGCCCTCGTAGTCAAGGCCCCGAATGCACCGGCCATCCTCGACGCCGAACGGCCGCACGATCAGCCGCGACATCCTGGTCTCGTATTGGCGTCTGAACTTCTCATCGAGGCTCGCCTTGTTCTGAACACTCTGAAAGGCTGCGTGCGCGCAGCCGTCGGCCATCTGCAGGAGCTGGCTGTCAGACGAGCGCCGCAGGCCGGCATCCTCCACGATCCGGCGACGCTTGAGTAGCAGCGCACGATGAGCCGAGCGCAGATGTCCGCCGCTGTCGTGTGAGCCGTCAACGATGAATGTCCCGTGGCTGCCTTCTCGGGAGAGGAAGTCCTCAACGAAGCAGAGC
>JBOGXX010000179.1:0-2683 GCA_050696475.1 Solirubrobacteraceae bacterium
GCGTACTCCAGAACCGAAGCGACGCTGCCGCCGTGCTTGCGGGCGAGCCGCTCGATCGCGCTGAGGCGCACTTCCAGCGCTTCCAGGGTGAGCTCCTCCCCGAGGCTGTCGAGCACGCCATCCAGGCCGTTGGCGGCGGTGCGCTCGCCGTAGTCGCGCAGCTCGCCGGCGAGATCCTGAGACTCGAACAGCATCGCGCGCACGCGCTCGCTGAGCGCGTCGAGCGCCGGATCCACCCCTGCGATCGCCTCCAGCGGCGCGACGGCGCCGGACAGCAGCTGCACGACCCCGGGGGCCTCGCGGGCGTCGGCTGCCAGCGCCTCGGAGCCCGCCCCTGCGGCTGCACAGAGCGCGTCCAGGCTGCGCATGCGATCGCGCGCGGCGAGCAGCTGCTGATGCTCGCGCTCGTCTGGCGCTGCGGCGTCGATCTCGGCGAGCTCGAACTCGAGCAGGTCGAGCTCGCGCTCGCGAACGCCTGCGAGCTCGCGCAGATGCTCGATCCGCTCATGCAGCCGGCGCGTGGACGCGAACGCCTCGGCGCAGGCACGCAGCCGCCCGGCGTGATCGCCGCTGCAGAGACCGTCGAGGATCTCCAGCTGCGCGGCGGCCAATGTCAGCTTGCGGTGCTCGTGCTGGCCGTAGAAGGCAAGCAGCGCGCCGCCGATCTCGCGCAGCTCGCCGACGCTCGCGGAGCGCCCGCCCAGGTAGGCGCGCGTGCGCCCGTCGGCGCTCACGCGGCGGGCGAGCACCAGCTCCTGGGCGTCGGGGCTGAGGCGCTCGCCGAGGCTCAGGCGAAGCTGCGGCGTGAGGTCGAAGACACCCTCCACGTAGGCCTCTGCGGCGCCGGGACGGACGATGCCCGCGCGCGCGCGCCCGCCGAGGAGCAGATCGAGCGCTTGGGCGAGCACGGTCTTGCCGGCGCCTGTCTCACCGGTGAGCACGTTCAGGCCGCAGGCGAGGCGCAGCTGCGCCTGCTCGATCAGCAGGAGGTTCTCGACGTGTAGCTCTTGCAGCACGCCGGGTGGTCTAGCAGCGCACGGGGACAGATCGTGACGGCGGCTGCCAGGCACGCCCGCGACGCGCCCGCCGCAGGCACCGGCGCACACAGATCGCTGCGAGCGAGCGCCCATGACTTGCCGGCGCGGCGCAGGGCGAGCATAATTGGAGCAGCGGGTCAGGAACGGACGCCTGCGCCGACGTACACTCGTCCGCTGAAGGCATGGCTGCCAGCGACCCTCATCTGCGCTCCAACCGCATCCCTTCGGGTGGGCTCGACTGCGTGGCGCCGGCGGCGCTGCGAGAGCGCCTGGAGGAGGAGATCCTCCGCGCGGAGCGCCATGGCACGCAGCTGAGCTGCCTGGTGGTGGTGATCGAGAACCTGGAGGAGATGACGCGCGAGCACGGCAGCGAGCTGCGCGAGCAGACGCTGGACTATGTGACGCAGGCGCTGCGGCGGGAGCTGCGCCGCTTCGACCGCGTGGGGCGCGGCGGCGAGGATGGGCGCGACTCCTGCGAGCACCTGCTGATCATCCTGCCGGGGGCCGACGGGCCGCGCGCGGAGATCGTGGCGCGCAGAGCATTGCAGCGAATGCGAACGATCAAGGTGGAAGCGCGAGGTGCGCGCCAGCCGCTGCAGGTGTCGGTGGGGCTGGCAGCGTGGGGGCGGGACACGAGCGCACAGGCGATGCTTGCGGGGGCGCACGCGGCGCTGCGCCGTGTGGACGGCGAGGAGCACTCGCCCGAGCGTGCAGCGGCGCCGGTGCTCGAGTCGCTGCGACAGGCGACGCCCGACGTCGAGCCGCCGCCGCCGGCGCCCGGCGACGCGAGACGTTCATAATCGCGACCGGTGCTCTCCGGATCAGAGTTGTGGCTGCTTCGCCTGATGGCCGACCGCGGTCTGGCGCTGCTGGACGCCTCGACGCTGGCGGTGGTGGTGGAGGAGCGCGGCGAGCTGCGCGTGGCGGCGTGCGCGGGCAGCGAGTCGGTGCGCCTGCGGATCGTGCCCGTGCAGGGAAGCGCGCTGGGTTCGCTCTACCGGCAGGGCGGGGCGCTGGCCCTGGACCGCCCGCGCGGGCAGGAGGCGGCGTGGCTTCACGAACTGGGGCTGGAGGCGCGTTCGGCGCTGGTGGAGCCGTTGAGCATGGAGGGCCAGGGCGGCGGGCTGGTGATCGCGCTGCGCCGCGACGGGAGCTTCCGTGCAGCGGACCGTCAGGCGTTGAACGCGTTCGCGACGAGCGTGTCGCAGCGCCTGCAGGCGGAGCGCTCGGTTGAGATCGAGCGGCTGCGCTACGGCATGGAGGCGCGCGAGCACGAGCGGGCGCGCTGGGCGCGTGAGATCCACGACGAGAGCATCCAGGGGATCGGCGCGCTGCGGCTGCAGCTCGCCAACGCGCGCGACATCGACGACAGGCAGGCGCTCAGCGAAGCGGTCGACACGGTGCTGGAGGGCCTGGGCACGGAGATCGACGGGCTGCGCCACCTGATCACCGAGCTTCGCCCGGCGGCGCTGGACGACCTGGGACTTGCGGCCGCGCTGCAGGCGCTGGCGCGGCGGGCGCAGGCGATCGACGGACTCGACGTGGAGACGGAGATCGAGCTGCCGGGGCGGGGCGCCGCGGGCAACGGCAGCGAGTCGAACGTCGCACACAGGCTGGACGCGGAGCTGGAGAGCACTATCTACAGG
>JBOGXX010000180.1:0-2470 GCA_050696475.1 Solirubrobacteraceae bacterium
ATGAGAATACCGAGCCCGCTTCCCGCCGTCACCGTGTTCACGCCGTGTGCGACGACGTTGAGCGCGTCGATATCGAGTCCCGAGTCGGTCTCGTCGAGCACCGCGAGCTGTGGCTGCTGGAGGGCGAGCTGGAGCACCTCCAGACGCTTCTTCTCGCCGCCTGAAAAGCCATCGTTGAGATAGCGCGAGGAGAACTCCTTCGGCACGTCGGTCAGCTCCATGGCGGACTGGACGAGCTTGCGGAAGTCCTTGAGGGAGATCTCGCCTTCGCCGCGGGCTACGCGGTGGGCATTCTGGACCATGCGCAGATAGCGTGTGATCGTGACTCCCGGAATCGACACCGGATACTGGAAAGCCATGAACAGACCGATGCGCGCGCGCTCGTCAGGGCTCGCCTCAGTGATGTCCTGACCCATGAAGAGGATCGTGCCCTCGGTCACCTCGAGAGCCGGATGGCCCATGATCGCGTTGGCAAGCGTCGACTTGCCGGAGCCGTTCGGACCCATGAGGGCATGAACTTCACCTCGGTTGGTAGCGAGATCGACGCCTCGCAGGATCTGCGTCTCTCCGGCGCTGGCGTGAAGGTTGTGGATCTCGAGGTCTGCCATGTTCTCCTTTGTGGTTGACGGGAATGAGTGCTTGCTCAAGTCACGGCTGTTGGCGTCGCCGGTGCGCGGCGTGACGGCGCGCCGCGCTCGGAGAACTCGACCAGTTCAGCGAGGGTTGTGCGGCTCAACGCGTTCATCACATCGCCTTGAACCCGCATCCACAGGAGCTTTGTCGCGCAGGTGCGGCCCTGGTCGTTCTCGTGCGAGCACATAACTCGCTGCAGCGCGCGCTCCTCCTCGGCGTCGTCGGCGATGAAGCAGTCCATCGGGGCGAGGACACCCTCGAGGGCGAGCAGCGCTTGGTCCATGGAGATCGTGGCGGGCTCCCGTGCAAGCCGGTAGCCGCCATGCGCGCCGCGCGTGCTCTCTACTAGGCCGGCCCGCCGTAGCGACGCGACGATGTGCTCTAGATAGCCGAGGGGCAGGTCGTCTTCCTTCGCGAGCGCCTTGAGCGAGACGGGCGCCTCGCCCACACGTCGGCCGAGTGCGACGAGCAGCCGCACTCCGTACTCCGCCTTGGTCGTGAACAGCACGCGTTTAATCCTAGCAACGAGGTAGGAAAAGCCCGCATCATGACGAGGTAGGACAGGTCCGGGCCGCGGCGTAAGAACACCCGATCGAGCGACGCTGAGAGTCATGATCGCCCCGGCGTTCCGGCGCTCGGCTGGGCCGGGCGGAGATTCTCAGTCCCCTGTGCTGGAGCACCGGCTCGATATCGAGCCGGTGCCGCCGTTCCGCCTCGACCTGACGGTGTGGGCGTTGCGTCGTCGCGCTCACAACGCAATCGATCGCTGGGACGGACACAGCTACACTCGTACGCTGTCGCTCGACGATCAGGTGGAGATGGTCTCAGTGGCCCAGGGCGGCTCGCGTGATGCTCCGCGTCTCGCGGTCACGCTGGTAGGCGGGCCGCTCGACCGGGGCGCGGAAGCGCTCGCTCGCAGCGCGCTGGACAGGCTCCTGGGCCTCACGACCGATCTCTCGGGGTTCGCGACGATGGCGGCGCAGGACCCCGTGCTCGGGGAGCTGGCTGCGCGCATGCGAGGGTTCAAGCCGCCACGCTTTCCGACTGTCTTTGAGGCGCTCGTCAATGCCGTCGCCTGCCAGCAGCTCTCGATCACCGTCGGCGTCCATCTGCTCAATCGCCTCGCCGCCGCGCACGGCCGGCCGGTGTCCGCGGATGCTGAGCGTCCCGCAGCGCTCCCCGGTCCTGGAGAGCTCTCGAGCCTCGAGCCGGAGGAGCTGGGGCGCCTGGGGTTCAGCTCTGCCAAGGCGCGCACAATCGTCGGCGCCGCACGAGCGATCGTCGCCGGCGAACTTGATCTCGATTCGCTGGAGCCGCTTGACGACGATACGGCGATCGAGCGGCTGATGGGACTGTATGGGGTGGGCCGCTGGACCGCCGAGTACGTGATGCTCCGCGGCCTGGGCCGACTGCACATCTTTCCCGGGGATGATGTTGGCGCTCGCAACAAGCTCGAGCGCTTCCTCGATATTGAAAGCAAGCTCGACTATCAGCGCACGCAACGCGTCCTGGCGGGCTGGCGTCCCTACGCAGGGATCGTATACATGCACCTGCTGCTCGACTCGCTCTCGGAAGCGGGCCTCGTACAGGCATGACACCAACTGCGTGCACTATGGGGCGACCACCGCCAAGGGCGGGCGTCTGACCCCGCTCGACGGTGACGATGGCCGGCCGTATCGGCTCACGCGATCCTTCCTCGCGATGATGCGCTCACTGCCCGGGGTATGTGAGGACGCGCCCCCACAGGCTCTTGGTGCCCCAGAGTCCACGGCGCAGGCACTCGAGCTGCACGATCTGTGAGTGGTCTATGAACAGGTTGACCTCGGGCCCGTAGTTC
>JBOGXX010000181.1:0-2922 GCA_050696475.1 Solirubrobacteraceae bacterium
TCGGCGAGCCGAGGGGCAGCACCGCGGCGCAGCCGACGTCGACGAGGCGTCGCGCGAGAACGGGGTCGTCGGTCGTATAGGGGAGGACGACGAAGCCGTCGTTCACGAGCTCCTCGGCCGCGCGCAGCAGCTCGAGTGCGTCGGGTAGGAGCGTGTCCTCGTCGCCGATCACCTCGAGCTTGATCCAATCCGTGCAAAACGCCTCCCGCGCGAGGCGCGCCGTGATCACCGCGTCGCGCGCGGTCATGCAGCCCGCGGTGTTCGGCAGCAGCTCCGCGCCCGCCTCAGCCACCACGTCCAGCAGCGAGCCGCGATGTCTGAGATCCCCACCCGCGTGGGCGGGACCCAATCGCCGCAGCGCGATCGTCACCAGCTCGCAGCCGCTCACCGCGATCGCCTCCGCCAGCAGCTCCAGCGACGGGAAGCCGCCGGTGCCCAGCAGCAGGCGTGAGTGCATCTCCCTACCGGCGATCAGCAGCGGCCGGCTCGCTCCACGCAGCGGTTCAGACATGCTCAGATCATCCTCCCTGCATCGCGCTCAACACCTCCACCCGCGCGTCCTGCTCCAGCGCCAAGGTCCCCCAGGCGGCACGGGGAACAACCTCGCCGTCCACCGCCACCGCCACGCCGCGCGCGTGCGCGTCCAGTCCCAGACGCGCCAGCGCCGCGAGCACCGTCGCGCCCGCCTGCATATCCGAGGCCTCTCCGTTGAGCACGATCATGCCGGCGCGCCCGCAGCCGCGAAGCGCTCCGGCGCGCAGGCCGTCAGCAGCTGCGCGAGCGGAACACCGCCATCCGGCGGCGGACTCGCGTCGACGCGCCCGCCGTCGCTCGCCAGCGCAGCCACGACCAGCTCGGCCGTCAATGGCGCCAGCAGGATGCCGTTGCGATAGTGACCGGTCGCCCAGATCAAACCGTCCACGCCCGCCCGCCCGATCACCGGGAGGTTGTCCGGCGTGCCCGGGCGAAGGCCCACCGACAGCTCCTCGATCTCCAGCTCGCAGATGCCCGGCAGCAGCTCATGCGCCTCGCGCAGCAGCTGATACACGCCGCCGGCGGTGGGCGCCAGCTCGAAGCCGCGCTCCTCCACGGTCGCCCCCAGCACGTAGCGGCCATCCTCGCGCGGCACGACGTAGCCGCCGCTGAAGCGCACCACCCTGCGCAGCAGGCCCGGCCCAGCCGGGTCGCGCAGGCGCAGGATCTGACCCTTGACCGGGCGCACCGGTACGCCCGCGCGCGCCGGCAGTCCGTCGATCTGCTCGCTCCACGGCCCCGCCGCCAGCACCAGCTGGGCGCCGTCTACGCGCTCGCCGTCCTGCAGCCACACCCCCGTTGCGCGCTCTCCGGCGTCGTCCAGCTCAACGCGCACCACGTGCGCCCGCTCGCGTAGCGCTACGCCCTCGCACGCGCACGCTCGGCGCAGCGCCATCAGCACCAGGCGCGGGTCGACGGAGTGATCCGCCGCTGCCTCCAGCGCCAGGCGCAGCGTCGGCGCCAGCGCCGGCTCGCGCTCGCGCGCCTCGCTCGCGCGCAGGCGGGCCACCTCGACGCCCAGCGAGCGACGGAAGGCCAGCTGGCGCTCGAGCTCGCGCGCCTCGTCATCGTCGCGCGCGACCAGCAGCGTGCCCGTCTGCAGCAGGCCGACCGACACGCCCGTGCTCGCCTGCAGGTCAGAGGCAAACCCGGGCCACATCTGCGACGAGCGCAAACCCAACTCCAGCAGCCTGCGGCCTGTCTCGCCGAACTCGACCTCCCCCACCGGTGCCAGCATCCCGGCCGCCACGCGCGAGGTGCCCCCGCCGGCGGCGTCGCGCTCCAGCAAAGTCACGCTCATGCCGCGTTGCCGCGCGCGCCACGCGATCGCCATGCCGATGACGCCGCCACCGACCACAACCACGTCCGCTCGCTGCCTGTCCGGCATGCCGATGATGCTAGCCCGACTGCCTAGGACTATCGTGCGCGGCCTGGGCGGCTTTGAGCGAAGGGGGCGCAGCATGGGTGACTCGGCTGAAGCTGAAGTGATGGAGCGTCTCAGCGACGGCTACGCGGAGGTCAACGGCGTGCGCCTGCACTACCTGGATGCCGGCAGCGGACCGCTTGTCGTGCTGCTGCACGGGTTCCCGGAGTTCTCCTACTCGTGGCACCGGCAGATCCCGGCGCTCGTGCAGGCTGGATACCACGTGGTCGCCGTGGACATGCGCGGCTACAACCTCTCCGGGAAGCCGCGCGGCTGGCGCCAGTACGCCGCCGCCGCGCTCAGCGGCGACGTCGCCGCGCTTATCCGCCACTTCGACGTCGAGCGCGCACACATAGTCGGCCACGACTGGGGCGCCGCAGTCGCCTATTTCACCGCTATGGAACACCCCCAGGTGCTCGAGCGCCTGGCGATCCTCAACGTGCCCCATCCGGCACGGATGCTCGCTGGGCTGCGCACGCTCAGGCAGCTGCGCAAGAGCTGGTACATGTTCTTCTTCCAGCTGCCCGTGATCCCCGAGAGGACGCTTGCGGCGAACGACTTCAGAGCGCTCAAGCGCGCGCTGCGCGAATCGCCCGGTGGGTTCAGCGACGAGGATGTGGAGCGCTACGTCCGGTCCTGGGCACAACCGGGCGCGCTGGAGGGCATGCTCGGCTACTACAGAGCGGCGCTGCGACAGCCGCCGCGCAGCGCGCTCGCGCGGATGAGCCCGATCGAAGCACCGGTGCTGGTGATCTGGGGAGAGCGTGACTCCGTTCTCGGACGCGAGCTCGCCCAGCCCGAACCGAAGTGGGTCCCCAACGCGCGCGTCGAGTATCTGCCGGAGGCCACCCACTGGGTGCAGCACGACGAGCCCCAGCGCGTCAACGAGCTGCTCGTGGAGTTCCTGGGCAGCGCGGCGGCTGCCTAGCCCCGCCGACGCGTGGCCGGCCGGGGCTGTGCGGCGG
>JBOGXX010000182.1:0-5189 GCA_050696475.1 Solirubrobacteraceae bacterium
ACGGTGCTGAGCGCGACCAACGCGAACGGGGCACGAACACAGGCCGTGACAGCGGGCGCCCTGCAAGAGGTCGGCTGGGGCGGGGCCAAGCTCTCCGCGCGGGTGCTCGCTCGCCGTTCCGTCACCCGACTTCACAGCGGAGAGCGTGTCGCGACGGTCGCGCTCAGCGGCGCCGGCTCGGCCAGGACCGTGGCGGTGGCGAGGAGCGCGCTCGGAGGTCCGTCGCTCGGCTGGCAGCTGCTGCACCTGCTTTGAGCAGCCAACGAGGCAGATCGACGGCGTAAGCCGTGACTGCTGAGCAGGCCTGACCTCGCCGCCCCGCGCTGTCTCGAACATCTGTCCAGGAAATCGCCAAACGGCTACTTCTCCTTGAATGCACGCTCGGCGATCCGCACACTCGGTCTCCGATCAACACGCTGAAGGGCAAACCCGTCGCGAGGCGGGGTCGCAAAGTCAGGGGTCTCACCGAGACAGCCCGATTGCCAGTTACGCAAGGAGGCTCGTCTTGACACCCAGGTCGAACACGTCGCAAGGTCCCACCGTCGGCGCGGAGCACGGCTTCTCGCTGGCGGAAGTGCTCGTGGTGATGTTGATCATCGGCATCCTCACAGCGATCGCGATTCCCGCGTTCCTGAGCACAACGGCGAAGGCCAACGACGTCCAGGCGAAGGAACTCGTGCGCAACGCGCAGACGACCGCCGAGACGATCGCACTCGAACACGGCGGCAGCTACGCCGACGTCAACAGGCAAGAACTGGCGGCGCTGGAGCCGACGATCGTGACAGCGGCGAGCAAACAGCATGCTTGGCTGAGCGAAGCGACAGGCCAGGTGAACGAATACTCGATCACCGCGACCGCGGCGAATGGCGATGAATTCACGATCGCACGTGCAGGCGACGGAACGGTAAGTCGGACGTGCCACAGCCCGGAACTCAAAACCGGCTGCGCTGGAGCTGAAAGCTCCAGCTGGTAGAGACCTGGGGGAGACAACCACGGCGGTCCCCGGGATGAGGCCGCCGAGGGGGAGCGCCCCGGCCTCCGCGGATCTCAGGGGTCTCGCGGAGGCCGGCCGCGCGGGCGAGGCCGGGCCCGTCGCCCGATATGTTGGTCAGGGGCCGGCGTGGCCGGCTATCACTCCGCCACCCGAGGAGAGGGATCATCGTGCCACGAGCTTTGAACTGGTGGGGCTGGGGCTTCCAGGACGCCCGGCCGAATCCACGGGAGCTGGCCCCGACGGTGATCGAGACGCTGGGCTTCGGCTCCGCGGAGATCGAGCAGCCGGCGGCGCTCGAGTCGATCCAGCTACCGGCGCCACGACTGGCATCCCCGTTTGCGACGGGTAAGCAGGAGCGGATGCGCCACGCGTACGGTCGCTCCTATCTCGACACGGTGCGAGCCTTCCGCGGCGACTTCGAGCACGTCCCGGACGCGGTTGCCTATGCGCTATCTGAGAGCGACGTCGAGCGGGTGCTCGAGTGGGCTGCATCCGCCAACGCGGCGGTCATCCCCTACGGCGGCGGCACGAGCGTGTGCGGCGGGATCGAGCCAGCGCTACCGGCGGGCTTCGACGGCGTCGTCTCGCTCGACCTCTCACGGATGGATCGGGTGCTGGAGGTCGACGAGGTCTCGCGCGCAGCGCTGATCCAGGCCGGCCCTTCAGGGCCGCGGCTGGAGGAGCAGCTCGCCGAGCACGGTATGACGATGCGGTTCTTTCCGCAGTCCTTCGAGCTGGCCACGCTGGGGGGCATGATCGCGACGCGGGCGGGCGGGCACTTCGCGACGGTGTGGACGCACATCGACGACCTGGTCGAGTCTGTGCGCGCGATCACCCCCAATGGGGCTTGGGAGTCGCGCAGGCTTCCCGGTAGTGGCGCCGGACCCTCGCCGGACCGCCTGCTGTTGGGGAGCGAGGGCATCCTCGGCGTGATCACCGAGGCTTGGATGCGCGTGCAGCCGCGACCGACACATCGGGCCTCGCGTGCTGTGCGCTTCGCGAGCTTCATGCGCGGCGCGGATGCGGTCCGGGAGCTCTCGCAGTCAGGGCTTCACCCGGCCAACTGCCGTCTGGTGGACGAGCTGGAGGCGAAGCAGACAGGCGTTGGCGACGGTGGCCGGGCGGTGCTCGTGTTGGGCTTCGAGTCGACCGACCACGACATCGGCTCGCGGCTTACGAGAGCGCTGGAGATATGCGCGGGGCATGGCGGAGAGACGGATAGCCTGAGCGAGCAGGGCGGTTCGGTCTCTGCTTGGCGCGAGGCGTTTCTGGCGATGCCCTACCTGCGCGACGTGCTGCTGCAATGCGGCGTCATGAGCGACACCTTCGAGACGGCGATCACATGGGAGCGCTTCCCCGCCTTCCACGATGCGGTCCTGAACGCCACGCGCGAGGTGCTGGGAGAGCCGTGCCGCGTGTCGTGTCGCTTCACGCACGTCTATCCGGACGGACCGGCGCCGTACTACACGGTCCTCGCTCCGACGCGCCGCGGCGAGGAGCTCGCGCAATGGCAGGAGATGAAGCGGGCGGCGAGCGCCGCGATCATGGCTTGCGGAGGGACGATCACCCACCACCACGCGGTCGGCCGCGACCACCGTCCGTGGTATGAGGAGCAGCGACCGGAGCTGTTTGCCGATGCGCTGCGCGCGGCCAAGGGCGCGCTTGACCCGCGGGGACTGCTCAACCCCGGCGTGCTCGTCTAGCTGCGAGCGGATTCAGCGGCGGCGCTCCTCGACGTACTCGATCAGCCGCCCGGCCGATCGGACTCGAACTGGAGGCGATCGCGCCGGCGCGCAGAAGGCCTCGAGGAAGCGGACCTGCGCGCGCGGACTGCGCAGCGCACCGAAGTTCAAGCACTGCGCCGGGCGGGTCGATTAGGACTGCATGCCCGACCGTGCCACAGCGCCCGTTTCACGGCTGACGGAGATGTCGCTGTCTACAGAGACCTGCCCGGTGCGCCCGGGCGCGTCCGACGTGATGCCCGTGGCCTGCGCACCCGAGCAGATCGCCCTGCAGGCGCAGCTTCTCGACGAGGTCGACGCCGCCGTGATGCTGCTCGACTTCTCCGGTGAGCACGCGCTGGTGCGCTACTGGAGCGAGGGCGCCCAGCGGCTCTACGGCTATACCGCCGAGGAGGCGATCGGCCGCGTGCTGATGGATCTCGTGACTCCTGCAGAGGATCGCGAGGAGGCGCTCAGGCATCGCCCAACGGTGCTCGCGGGCTTGACGCTCGAGTACGAACCGGACACTTGCGACAAGCATGGACGCGTGTTCCCGGTCCACGCTCGCGTTCGCGCCGTGCCGCCCGGCGACGGGATCGGACCGAACATGTACGTGGCGGTCGCGGTAGACATCAGCGCGCGCCGCGAGGCTGAAGCGGCACTCCTGCGTCACGTCGAGGCGCAGCAGGAGATAGTCAATCTCGGTCGTCTCGCCCTCACGGGCGGCCGTCTGAACGAGTTGTTCGAGCGGGCCATCGGCGCCGCAACGCGCGTCCTCTCGGGTGACAGCGCGGAGCTGTTCGAGCGTGTCTCCGGCACGCGGGACCTCACCGTCGTCGCCTCCGTGGGATTGTCCCAGGAGCCCGAGGGGGATGGCATCGTCAGCAGCCGATTCTCGTCCTTGGAGCAGGTGGCGAGTCTGGGCGGGCTGGCGATCGTCGAGGACTGGGCGCAGGAGCGGCGCTTTGCGCCCTCGCAGCGGCTGGCGGAGCGCGGCGTGCGCAGCAGCGTCGCCGTGCTCATCGGTGAGCTCGAGGCTCCGCTGGGGATTCTCGCGGTTCACTACGAGCGTGCCGGGGCGGTTCCACCGGATTGTCCGCCGTTCCTGGATGCGCTGGCGAACGTCCTGGCCGACGCCATTAACAGTCGCGACCTGCAGGAGGCGATCCGCTACCGGGCGCTGCACGACGAGCTGACCGGGCTGCCCAACCGCACCCTGTTCCTGGACCGCGTTGCCCACGCGCTGATCCCGAGCGAGCGGGACTCCCGGCCACCGGCCGTCTTCGTGGTGGACCTCGATCATTTCAAGCTCGTCAACGACAGCCTCGGACATGAAACCGGGGACGAGCTGTTGCGCCTGGTGACCCCACGGCTCGCCGGCGCGATTCGCCGACAGGACACACTCGCGCGCCTGGGGGGCGACGAGTTCGCGATCCTGTGCGACCAGCTTCCCTCCGAGGGGGCCGTCACGGCGATCGCCGGCCAACTCAACCGCGCGCTGCAGGAGCCGATCATGCTGGGCGGCGACGAGCACATGGTGAGCGCGAGCATCGGCATCGCCGTCGGCACCCCCGGGGCGGGCGCCGCGGAGCTGCTGCGCGACGCGGATGCGGCGATGTACCAGGCGAAGAGCGCCGGGCGCGGCGGATTCGAGCTGTTCGACCGCGAGATGCACGTGCGCGTCCTCGATCGCGTGCGAACCGAGTCAGCTCTTCGTGCGGCGCTCGCCAACGAGGAGATCCACCTGCACTATCAGCCGCTGGTGTCGCTGCGTAGCGGCGAGATCGTCGGCGCCGAGGCGCTCGCGCGCTGGCGGCACGTCGACTGGGGCTCGGTGTCTCCAGCGGAGTTCGTGGCCGTCGCCGAGGACAGCGGCCTGATCCGCCAGCTCGGCGCGCAGGTGATGCGCCGGGCGGCCCACGAGAGCGCCGGCTGGCAGCGTTTCCCGGCGTTTGCCGGCGTTGCCGTGAACGTCTCCACGCGCCAGCTCCTGCAGCCCGACGAGGTGGCCACGCTGATCCGCGAGGTGACCGCCGCGCAGGGCATCAGGCCGAGCTTCATCACGATCGAGGTCACCGAGAGCGTGCTGATCGAACGCCTTGACGCCGCGAGGGGCGCGCTTGACGCGCTCAACGATCTCGGCGTGCGCCTGTCGCTCGATGACTTCGGCACGGGCTACAGCTCGCTGAGCTATCTCGCCAACCTGAACTTCGACGACGTCAAGATCGATCGACTGCTGATCGAGCGAATCGTCACTTCGGAGAAGGCCGCCGCGCTCGCCGCCGCGATCATCCACATGGGGCACGCGCTCGGTCAACAGGTGATCGCCGAGGGCGTCGAGACGGTGGAGCAGGCCACCCGTCTGTGCCAGCTCGACTGCGACATCGCCCAGGGCTTCTACTTCGCGAGACCGATGGAGCCGGAGGCGTTCACCGTGCTGCTCGAGGAACGAGGGGGGGCCGGTTGGCCGAGTC
>JBOGXX010000183.1:0-5010 GCA_050696475.1 Solirubrobacteraceae bacterium
CCACCGGCGGGTCCGGATGGAGATCCGTTGCCGGGGGTGCGCTGGCCGTTGGCGGTTGAGATCGCGCTCATGGCTCGAGCGAGTCTAGATCGCTTGCGCGGGGTGCCCGCCCGATCAAGCCGCTACCTCGGAGGAAATCGGTTCGCACGAACAGATGTTCGGCTCTGGGCCGGACGTCTTGACATGGCGCCCACCCTGAGTTGTTTGGTCAGGCCGTCCCGGGCTTGGGCCGGCCGCGCACGCCTTGCTACTTGGCGACCACCATGGTCTTGACCGTTGCGGTCACGTCGTCCACCACGTCGACCACCACCATGTAGGTGCCGACATTCTTGATCGGCTCGGGGAGGTGCACGTTGTGGCGGTCGAGCCGCAGCCCGCGCGCCTCGCGGATCGCGTCGGCGATGTCCTGTGCCGTCACCGAGCCGAACAGGCGCCCGTCCGCGCCCGCCTGCTGGTGAATCGTGAGCACGGTCTTGTTCAAGAGGCCCGCGTTGTCGTGGGCGCGCTCGACAAACTCACGCTCCGCGCGCTCGGCCGCTTCCTGGCGGCGACGCTGCGCCTCGACCGCTCCCCGGGTGGCCGGCTGGGCCAGCTTGCGGGGGATCAGGTAGTTGCGCAGGTAGCCCTTGGACACCTCCACGACTTTGCCCTGCTCGCCGAGCTCGTCCACATCCTTGAGGAGGATCGCCTCCGGCATCGCTCTAGCGGTCCCGATCTCGATCTCGACCGCGTCCCGCACCGTCCTCGCGCCCGCCCTCGTTCACATAGGGAAGCAGCGCGAGCTCGCGGGCTCGCTTGACCGCGCGAGCGATCTGGCCCTGGTGGCGGCGGCACGCGCCCGTGATCCGCCGTGAGCGGATCTTGCCCTTCTCGGAGATGAACTTCCGCAGCGACGCCACGTCCTTGTAGTCGACCTGGTCGACCTTGTCGCGGCAGTGCTGGCAGGGCTTGCGCCGCCCGCTGCCGGGACCGCCCTTCTTGTCGCGCCGGCGCACCGGCTTGCCGCGACCGCGTGCCTTGGCCATCAGCTTGACTGCTCGCTGGGGCGTTGCCGCTGGGGTGTGGCTGGGACTACGAACACAAAGACCTCGCTGTACTGACTAGAACGGAATATCGTCGTCTGCGGCTGCGCCGGAGACCGGCGCGGGCTGGAAATCCCCCTCGTCTACGGGGACGTCGCTGCCCCTGGAAGCCCCGTTTCCTGAGAAGCCTCCCGCACCCGAGCCCTCTTCACGCGAGCCCAGGAACTGCACCGAGTCGGCAATGATATCGACTGCCTGGCGTTTGGCGCCCTCCTGCGTCTCCCACTCTCGCCATTCGAGCCGCCCGTCGATCGCGACGGGACGCCCCTTGGAGAGGTAGCGGGCCGCGTTCTCGCCCTGCGAGCCCCACACTGTGACGTCGAAGTAGTTGGGCTTGTCCTCCCATTCGCCCGTGCTCCCGTTCTTGCGTCGGGTGTTGCAGGCGACGCGCAGCTTGCACACCGAGTTGCCGCTCGGCAGCGAGCGCAGCTCCGGGTCTGCGGTCAGGTTCCCGGTCAGCACGACCCGGTTGATGTTCGTGGCGGCCATGGCTGGCTTCCTTTCAGCTTGTCTGTCCCGCAGCGTCCGCAGGAGCCGATCTTCTTCGAAGTGGAGTCACGAGTCTAGAGCCGGCCGCGGGCGGGACGCTCGCGCGGGCGCCGTGGACGAGATCCGATCGCGCTTATTGCGAAGTTCGTTTCGCGCGGGGGGAGGTGCGGAACACCTCGTCCCAGTACGGCGCGCTGATCCCGAAGCCGCGGGTGTGGTCCTGGAAGTGATGGCGCATGTGGCGCTCGCGCAGCATCCTGCCGAGTGCGCCGCGCGGGCGGAAGTGGTGCAGGTAGTAGTGCGTGAGGTCATACGCCAGGTAGCCGGCGAAGAACCCCGCGCCGATGCCAGGCGCGTCGCTCGCGCCGAAGATCAGGTAGAGGACCCCGAACACCACGGCACCGAGGGGGACGCTCACGGCCGGCGGCATCACCAGGCGCAGCGGGTCGTTCGGGTGGTCGTGGTGGACGCCGTGGACGATCCAGTGCAGGCGCGCCCCCAGCCCGTCCTCGGGCTCGAAGTGGAACACCACCCTGTGCAGCCAGTACTCGAACAGCGTCCAAAGCGCGTAGCCGCCCACGGCGAGCCCGATCGCGAGGAGCACGCTCACCTCCGAGAGCGCCCAGGCGAACAGCACGACGATCGACGGCAGGAAGATCACCACCGGCACAGCCGGGTGAACTCGCGAGAGGGCGTCGAGCAGGCGCGAGTCGAACATCGACGGGGACGCGCGCAGCACGTCGCTCCTCGTGCTGGAGCGGTCGGTCATGTCCTCGGGCTCTGCCCAGCTCATAGGGCGATGTTATTACGCTCGCCGCGAATGCGTAAGCGACGCGCGCGAGCTCTGCGCGAGCGGGCGACGGCTAGGCCGGCTCGCCGAGCGCGACCTGATCGGCCGGTGCGTCCGGCGCGACCTGATCGGCCGGTGCGTCCGAGGCGAGCTGATCGGCCGGTGCGTCCGGCGCCGCCTCGGTCTCGGCGGGCCCGGCGACGGCCGCGGAGGAGCGCATGTCGGGCGCGTCGGGCACGCCAGGCTGCAGCTTGATGATGCGGAAGCGAAGCACGCCGTCGGTGATCCGCAGCGTGCGGTCGAGGCCGTCGAGCAGCTCGGAGGCGCCGGCGTGGAACTGCAGCAGGTGATACTCCGCACTCGTCTTCTTCTCGATCGGGTAGCTCAGCGCTCGCTCGCCCCACCCGTCGTTGCGCAGCAGCTCCCCTTGCGCCTCGATCGCGGAACGGACGTCGGCGACGATCTTCGCGCGCGCGTCTTCCTCGGCCTGCGGATCGAGCAGCAGCACGAGATCGTATGTGGGGGCGGGCAGGTTCATCTGCGTCGGTCGCAAAGAGTAGCGCGTTGCGGCCGGCGCTCGGGCGGCGCGCCCGGTCAGTGGGAGCGGGCCTTCGCGCGGATGTCCGCGAGCTGCTCGTCGATCCAGTCTCCCGGATCGCGCTGCGTGACGATCCGCTCGAGCCCCTGCGCGCGCCGGCGCCGCTCGCCCGGGTCCATTGTCAGCGCCGCATAGATCGAGTCGGCGAGCTCCTGGATGTCGAACGGGTTGACCGACAGCGCGTACTCGCCGAGCTCCTCGTGGGCGCCGGTGTTCTCGGAGAGGATCGAGACGCCCTCGCGCTCGTTGACGATCGGCCCCTCCTTGGCGACCAGGTTCATGCCGTCGAACATCGCGTTCACGAGCAGCACGTCGTAGTGCTTGTAGGCCGCCACCGCCTCCTCGAGGTCATCGCGCAGCTTCAGCTGGATCGGCATCCAGTCGGGTGTGCCGTGGCGGTGGTTGACGACCGCCACGAGCGCCTCGATCCGCTCGAGGTACTCCGCGTACTGCGGCACGTCCGTCCGCGAGGGCATCAGCTGTGCCATGAAGGTGACGCGCTCGCTGAACTCCGGATGCTGCTCCAGGAACAGGTCGAAGGCGGAGAAGCCTCGCAGCACGTTCTTGCTCAAATCGGCGCGATCGACCCTCAGGATCAGGAAGTCGCGCCGGCGACGCAACAGCTGCTCCTCGAACTCCCTGACGCGAGCGCTCTGCGCGATCTGCCGCGTGCTCTTGTGGTCGATCGGCAGCGGGTAGGCGCGCACCCACACCTCGCGCTCACCGAAGCGCACGACCCCGGCCTCGAAGTCGACATCCAGCTCCATCAGGTCGTGGCAGCACTGCAGGAAGTTGTGCCGGTAGGAGCGGGTGTGAAAGCCGATGATGTCGTTCGCTAGAAGGCCCTTGTAGATCTCCTCGCGAATCCTGCTCGGCAGCACCCGCCACGCGTCCGGCTGGGTCCACGGGATGTGGACGAAGTGGTGCAGGAAGACGTCCGGACGCGCACGGCGGACGAGGTCGGGCAGCGTGTACAGGTGGTAGTCGTGGACCATCACCACAGGCTCCTGCGCGCCCTGCAGCTGCTCGACGACCGCCCGTGCGAGGTCTTCGTTGACCACGTTGTAGCCGAACTCGAAGGCCTCCACCTCCTCGCGGCGGATGTCCGGGGCGTTCGACAGATCCCACAGGTAGTGCTGGATGAACCACAGCATCGGGTTCGCGAACACGTTGTAGAAGCGGTCGTAGGCGTCCGGATCGCTGACCACCAGACGCACCTGGTACTCGCCGCCTCCCGGCGAGCGGACCGGGAACGCGCCCCCGTCGTGTTCGCGCGAGACCTCCGCGTCGTAGTCGCTCATCGCGGAGGCGATCCAGATGGCTTCACGGTGGGAGGCGAGGCCGGTCAGCGCCGTGACCAGCCCGCCGGAGCCGCGCTGGATCTCGTCATCAGCCTGGAAGGTGACCGGCCCACGATTGCTCACCAGCACCAGCGCGGGACGCTGTGCCGGCTCGCTGCTCATGACAGACGTCCCCCCCGGATACCGCACGTGACGCTCACGCGTCGGCCAGCTCGTGGAAGATCTTCAAGTAGTCGCGCAGGTAGCGGGGCGTCAGGAAGTGCGCGCGCACGTGCTCCTTGCCGCGCCGGCCGAGCGTCCGGCCGAGCTCCGGGTCGCGCAGGAACCCGAGCGTGCGCTCGGCGCACTCCTCGGGGCTGGAGACGAGGAAGCCGGTCACGCCGTCCTCGATCTGCAGGGGGATTCCACCGACGTTGCCGCCGACGAATGGACGCGCCTTCCAGATCGCCTCAGAGACGGTCAGTCCGAAGCCCTCGCTGGTGGACTTCTGGATCAGCACGTCGGCGTGGGATTTGAAGGCGTTGACCTCGATCGCCCCGACGTTGTTGAAGTTGTTGAGGATGTGGATGTCGGCGTCGCCGTCGGCGTGGGCGACGGTGGCGTTGTAGAAGTTCCACCCCTCGGGGTCGTCGCTGGCCATCGAGCCGACCAGCGCGAGCTGCAGCTCGGGCAACGACTCGCGCACGATGCGGTAGGCGTCGATCACCCCGAGCGGATCCTTCCAGGGATCAAAGCGCGAGACCTGACAGA
>JBOGXX010000184.1:0-5624 GCA_050696475.1 Solirubrobacteraceae bacterium
AGCCCCAGCAGCAGGTGTTCGCTGGCGATCTCCTGGTGCCCGAGCGCGACCGCCTCCTTTTGCGCGACCGCAACAACCTGGCGAGCGTGCTTTGTGAATCGCTCGAACACCACACCAGACTAACCCCAGCACCCGACTGCACGCGTGGCGGGGGAGCGACGGTCGTCAGCTGTCCGCGGGCGAGGCGGCGCTGAGCGGCGGCCGGCGCCCCGCCCAGGGGCACGCCTGCTCGAGCTGTGCGCAGAGCGCCACCAGGGCGGCCTCCTGCCACGGGCCTGCCGTCAGCTGCACGCCGATCGGCAGACCCGAGGCGCTCCAGTGCAGCGGCAGGCTGCACGCGGGCAGGCCGGTGACGTTGCCGAAGGCGGTGAAGGAGACGCTGCGCACGACGTCGATGACAGGGTCCTCGGGCGCGGCGTGCTGGGTCTCGAGCACCGAGCCGGCGACCGGCGGCACGATCGCCGAGGTGGGCGTGAGGAGCACGTCGAAGTCCCGGCCCCAGCGGGCGAGCTCGCGGCGGCTCAGCAGCTCCAGCTCGCGCGCGGCGAGCACGTAGTCGTAGGCGCCGATCTCACCGGCGCGCCTGCGCTGGTGGACGATGTGCGGCTCGACCGCCCCCCAGTCGACGCCGTCGTAGTCCGCGAGCCCTCCGACGGTCAGCACGATGAACGAGGGAACCATCGCTTCGGAGATCGTCGGCACCTGCACCTCCTCCACCAGGTGCCCGAGCCCCTCCAGCGTCGCCGCCGCCGAGCGCGCCGCCGCGACGCACTCCTCATCGGTGGGGATGCCCATCGGCGCCTGCGCCATCAGCCCGATCCGCAGCTTGCCCGGTGGCGTGTCGGTCTCGCCGGCGAACGGACGCGACGGGGCGGGCGCGTTGTACCAGGCGAGCGGATCGACGTGGGCGGTGGCGTCGAGCACCGCGGCCGCATCGGCGACGGTGCGCGCGACCACGCCCTCCACGACCGCCCCCAGCCAGCCCTGCGCCATGCGCGGCACGCGGCCGCGACTCGGCTTCAGACCCACCAGGCCACAGTAGGAGGCGGGGATCCGGATCGAGCCACCGCCGTCGTTGGCGTGGGCGATCGGGAACATGCCCGCGGCAACCGCAGCGGCCGCTCCGCCGCTGGATCCTCCCGGCGAGCGGTTGGTGTCCCACGGGTTGCGGCTGATCCCGTAGCGACTGTTCTCAGCCGCGGTGAGCACGCCGAACTCGGGTGTGTTCGTGCGTGCGCAAAGGACGAAGCCGGCGCGCACGAGCGCGTCGACGACCAGCTCGCTGTCCTCGCTGACGCCCTCGGGGGCGCCGCGCGAGCCGAACGTCACCGGCCAGCCGGCCACCGGCGTGAGGTCCTTGATCGGGATCGGCACGCCCAAGAACGGCGTCTGATCGCCTACCGCCAGCCTGCGATCGGCATCCGCTGCGGCCACGCGGCCGACCTCGTCGTTGCGCCAGATGACGGCGTTCAGCGCGGGGTTTGCCGCATCGACGCCGGCCAGACAGGCGTCCAGCAGCTCCACGCTCGAGAGCTCTTTGCGGCGCAGCGCCGCCGCCAGCTCCAGGGCGGAGGAAGTCGGGTCGAGCACAGCCATCGCGGCGACACTACCAGTCTTACTCCGCTCGGCTGAACTCCACGATCGCGATCGTCAGCATCACCAGGCCGAGCAGCGCCACCACCGCCGCCTCCGCCAGGCCGGGGACGTGCCAGCTCCACCATGTGACGCCCGGGTCGAGCGCGTGGCGGGCGGCTGCGCTGATGTTCAGGTGCTTGAACACCGCGCGGCGCATCGGGTCGACGGCGTAGGTCAGCGGGTCCAGGCGGTTGAGGATCTCCAGCCACTGCGGCAGGCCCGACACAGGGAAAAGCGCACCGGAGAGGAAGTACATGGGCATGATCGCCATCTGCATGATCGCCATGAAAGACTGCATCTGGGTGATGCGCGCGGCGACCATCACGCCGAAGGCGGTGATCGCAAACGCCAGCAGCATCTGCAGCGCGAACACCTCCACGATCAGCGCCGCGTTGTAGGGGACGCCCACGAGACCCGCCAGGCAGAGGACGATCACGCCCTGAAAGCTCGCGACGGTGGCGCCACCGAGGCACTTGCCCAGCACCAGCGAGCTTCGCCGCACAGGCGCGACCATCATCTCTCTCAGAAATCCGAACTCGCGATCCCACACGAGCGAGGCGGCAGAGAACATCGCGGTGAACATCACCGCCATGCACAGCACCCCCGGATAGACAAACGTGCGCAGGTTGACTCCATGCGTGCCTGCGGAGGCCAGGCGCGAGAGACCGGTGCCGAGCACGAACAGGAACAGGAACGGCTGCATCAGCGAGGTCAGGATGCGCAGCCGGTCGCGGCCGAAGCGGATCATCTCGCGCTTCCACACGACCTTGATCGCGCGCAGCTCGCTGCGCACGCTGCGCGTCGGCACGCGCACGCGCGCGATCTCGTGCGGAGTGCGCGACCCGCTCGCAGCGGACCCGTTGGCTCCGGTGGCGCCGATCGACGACGCTGCCGTGCCGGCCGGCGCCATCAGCTTCTCGCCCCTGCCATCAGCGCCCCATCATTCTCGCGACGTTGCGCATCCGGTCGGTGCTCGTGGCCTCCGCGTCGCGGATCGTCGTGCCCGTGTAGGACATGAAGACGTCGTCGAGCGACGGCCGCGCGACGCTGACCGAGCGGATCACGGGGTGAGCCGCATCCCATTCGTCGAACAGCCGCGGCAGGAACTGCTCGCCCGAGGGCACGCCGAACGTCACCGCGCCCTCCGCCACCGTCGCCTCGATCCCGAAGCGCTCGCGCAGCGCGGCGATCGCCGCCCGGTCGTCGTCCGTCGCGATCTGCACGCGGTCCTTGCCGACTTTCGCCTTCAGCGCCTCCGGTGAGTCCAGCACGATGATGCGCCCGTGGTCCATGATCGCGATCCGCTCGCAGTACTCGGCCTCGTCCATGTAGTGGGTCGTCAGGAAGATCGTGATGTCCTCGCGCGCCTTCAGCTCACGGATGTAGCGCCAGATCGAGCTGCGCGTCTGCGGGTCGAGACCCACGGTTGGCTCATCGAGAAACAGCACGCGCGGTGAGTGCAACAGGCCGCGCGCGATCTCCAGGCGTCGCTTCATGCCACCGGAGAACGTGTTCACCCAGCTGTCGCGCCGCTCCCACAGCCCGACCATCTCCATCACCTGGCGCAGGCGCTCGCCGACCAGCTCGCGCGGCACGCCGTAGAGCTCCGCATGCAGGCGCAGGTTCTGCTCGGCGCTGAGGTAGCCGTCGAGCGTCGTCTCCTGGAAGACCAGGCCGATGTTGCGCCTGACTTCGTCGCGCTCACCGACGACGTCGTATCCGGCGACGAGCGCCGAGCCGCCGCTGGGTCTCACCAGCGTGCAGAGCATGTTGATCGTCGTCGACTTGCCCGCGCCGTTCGGGCCGAGAAAACCGAAGATCTCGCCCGCGGCCACCTCGAAGTCGATGCCGCGCACCGCTTCCACCTGGTCGTAGCGCTTGACCAGGCCGCTGACCGAGACGGCGGCGCTGGGCGCCGTCGCCTCGGAGGCCGTGCTGGCGGTTGTGGTCGCGGTCTCGCTCAACTGTCCTCGTCCACCGTATCGGCATCTGCGCCCGTCTCGGTAGCGGCATCGCTCTTGGTGCTCTCGGCGACGGCGTCGCCGTCGGCGAGTATCCGGTAGAGGTCGCGGCGGGTGCCCGCGAGCACACCGGCGGCCTTGCCGACCTGAGCTTCGCTCCCCGTCTTCATCACCTGCACGAACGCGGAGGCGACCTCGCGCATGAGCTTTCCGAGCTCCTGCGCTCCGCTGGCGCCATCGCCGGTCTGCTCCCACGGCGCCGGGCGGTCGCTGCCACGCTCGGCAACGGCCGCGCGGCCCTCGTCGGTGATTGCGAACAGCTTGCGGCCTTCGCTCTCCTGCGTGCGGATCAGGCCCTCGTCCTCGAGCTGCGCCAGCGCCGGGTAGACCGAGCCGGGGCTCGGGCTCCAGATGCCGCCGCTTCGCTCCTGGACCTCCTGCATGATCTGGTAGCCGTTGCGCGGCTCCTCCGCGAGCAGCAGCAGCGCGGCGGTGCGGATGTCTCCGCGTCGCGCTCTGCGACCGCGTCCGCGTGGACCGCCACCGCCTGCGCCGCGGCCGAAGCCAAACGGGCCGGGGCCGAACGGACCGCCGAACTCGCCCCGCGCCTCGAAGCCCCGGCCTGCGCGGTGAGCATGCCGGCCGTGCTGGCCCTCGCCGTCGTGGCGCGGGTACCTGCACGCCGGCTTTGCGCCCTCTGAATAAATCGCGTTTCCAAACATATCTCTGTCCTATCTTGAGCTATCAAAGTTGTGACGCGATATATCGTAACAGGGCCCACGTGGATTTCAACCCGACCAAATCGCCGCACGAATCCGGCGCGCCGCGCAGCGCGGCACGCTCGCCCACGATCGCCGCCGGTCCGGCGCTCGTGGAGCTGCCCGCGGGCCGTTCGGACGGGCTCAGTGCCTGAAGTGCCGCCGGCCGGTTGCGACCATGCTCGCACCGGCGCTGTCCACGACCTCGACGGTGAGCTCATCGCGCACCGAGCCGCCCGGCTGGATGATCGCGCCGACGCCGGCTTCGAGCAGGACCTGTGCGGCGTCGGGGAACGGGAAGAACGCGTCCGACGCGGCCACCGAGCCGGCGAGGACATCCGTGTCGCGCCCGCCCCGGAAGCGGCGCGCCTTCTCGACGGCGATGCGGCAGGAGTCCACGCGGCTCATCTGCCCGGCGCCGATGCCGACGGTCGCACCATCCTTGGCGAGCACGATCGCGTTGGAGCGTACGTGGCGGCACACCACCCAGGCGAACAGCATGTCCAGCCACTCCTGCTCGCTGGGCTCGTGCGAGCTCATCGTGCTCATCTGCTCGCGCGTCTCTGAGAGGACGTCGTGGGTCTGCACGAGCTGTCCACCGAGAACCGGCTTGGATTCGGGCTCGCGCAGCGGCGCCGGCCAGTCGCTCAGCTCGAGCAGGCGCACGTTCTTCTTGACCTGCAGCGCCTCCAGCGCGGCAGCGTCATAGCCTGGTGCCAGCAGCACCTCGATGAACTGCTTGCTGAGCTCTTGCGCAAACGCGAGGTCCACAGGGCGGTTGACGGCGATCACCCCGCCATAGGCGCTTTCCGGGTCGCATGCGAAGGCGCGTTCGTAGGCCTCCAGACCGCTCGAGGCGATCGCGCAGCCGCAGGGGTTGTTGTGCTTGACGATCGCGCACGCGGGCTCTGAGAACTCCTCCACGAGCTCGCGCGCGGCGCTGAGGTCCAGCAGGTTGTTGAACGACAGCTCCTTGCCGTGCAGCTGCTCCACACCCGCGAGCAGGTGCGTGGGGGCGCCCACGCGCGCATAGAAGGCGGCCTGCTGGTGGGGGTTCTCGCCGTAGCGCAGATCGGCGACCTTCTCGTACGCCTCGCGACGGCTCTCCGGGAAGCCCTCGCCCTCGCGCGAGGCAAACCAGGAGGAGATCGCCGCGTCGTAGCGCGCGGTGCACAGGAACGCCTTGCCGGCAAGCGCTTTGCGCGTCCGCAGCGACAGCCTCCCGCCGGACCCGCGCAGCTCCTCCAGCACCCGCTGGTAGTCCCGCGGG
>JBOGXX010000185.1:0-5627 GCA_050696475.1 Solirubrobacteraceae bacterium
ATCTTGCCGTCGATCAGGTCGTACACGTTGGTAGGAGGCGGCGGTACCATGCGAATGCCGCTGGCTCGGCCCGTGGAGCTAGTGCGCAGGAACGCGAGCATCAGCTTGCTATCGACCTCTTCCACGCCGTCAAGCTCGATCCGGAAATCGGGTGCGGCGTCCTCGATGTCCCTAAAGTAGCGCCTGATGCCGTCGATTCCTTCGTACACCCCTCCAACGGCGGCCATTGGCGTCTCCAACTTGACGTTCTCGGTGCAGCAGGCGAGATAGCCCTCGATATCCCTCGCGTTGATCGCCGCGATCGCGCGTTCAACCAACCTGACGTTCTCGTCCGACATCGCCTACCCCCGTTCCTTGGCGAGGCGTTCGGCGGCGGCACGGGCCTCGTCGATGTCGAGGTAGTTCTTAGCGCGTGCGATCTGACCATCTCTCCAGGTCGCCACGAACCCATAATGTCTCTCCAGGAGGCCGCTGCCACCGCGGGGCCTGCCGCGCTCGACGACCACGTGGAAGGTGACGCCGTTGCTGAGAGCGTGGGCCTCCTCGATAGCGAGCTGGAAGTCGTCAAACGCTGCGGGGTATTCTTCCCAGAGCTTCCGTATCACGGCGTGGCCGGTAGGGGGCTTCATCTCAAACAAGCCCATCCTGTCGGGGGCCAACTCCCAGACCGCGTCCGGTGCCCACATGTCGATCGCGGCGTCGAGGTCGCGGCGGTTGAAAGCCTCAAGGCTCCGACGGGCCGTCTCCAGCGGGTCGGGGGTCGTGGACTCCTCGCGCATGGGGTTGCAGTATCCCGGACCGCTTGCAGGTAGCGTGCTCGCCTCCGTGAGAATGAGGCCGCTGATGGCATCTCGGAGTGACTGAAGGCGGGTGCGCGTCGAGTGCGGGATCTCGGATGCTCCGCCGGTTCTGCAGCGATGTCCGTCGGCGCCGACGACAGGCGCCTGTGGAAGTCACGGGCCTTGCGCGCGTGCGTAACGCACGAGGCTACGCAGAAGCCAGAGATCGAGTGCGAGAAACGGCAGGAACACGAGTCCCCACCAGTAGCCCTTCACACATAGGAAGACAGTGACGAAGAGGATCCACGGCGCGAGGAGAGCGCGCACGACGATCGTCTGCTTGACGTGCTTACGGCCCCAGGGATCGACCCAGCCGCCGCGTTGTTCGCCTGCCGTCATTTCGAGCACCATCCTACGTCGCAGTGCCGGCTCAAGCGGCACCAGAAGAAGCCATGCAGGCGACGCGCGGCTTCCGGCGTTTCTGACCCGCGCCAAGCCGTCAGCCACTGAACCGACTCGCCGCGCCGGCCGGCCGGTGATAGGTTGACCCGCATGGCGGCCGACCCAGACGCGCTTCGCAAGGTCAGGTTCCTCGCCCCGCTGAAGGACCGCAACATTCGCGGGCTTGCCAAGTCGATGACCGTGCGTGCGGTGCCGGCCGGTGAGCAGATCCTCGCCGAGGGCGACCGCGCGATCGCCTTCTTCGTCATCCTCGACGGCGAGGCCACGGTGCTCGTCGGCGGCAAGGAGCGCCGAACGCTCGGGCCGGGCGATCACTTCGGCGAGATCGCACTCGTGCTCCCGCACACGCCGCGCACCGCCAGCGTCATCGCCAAGACCGACGTCGAGCTCGGTGCAATGGCCAGCTGGAACTTCAAATCGTTCGTCGCCGAGCACCCCGAGGTCACCTGGCCGCTGCTCGAGACGGTCGCGCAGCTCGTGGCCGACTCGCCCCGGACCTGAACGCCGCGCACCGGCACACCCGGCGCCGGAGAGAGAGGAGAGCAATGGCAGTCACCGCCAGCATCAGCAAGTCTGTCGCCAATGGGATCGACGACCTCCGTGGCCTCGTCGATCAGATTGTCGGGCCGAGCCAGTGGCGCGAGGTCACCCAGGAGATGGTCAACCAGTTCGCCCAGCTCACCGGCGATCACCAGTGGATCCATGTCGACGTGGAGCGCGCCAAGAGCGAGAGCCCGTTCGGCGCAACCATCGCCCATGGCAACCTCACGCTTTCTCTGATCGACGGCCTGCGCAAGGACCTCAGCGACTGGAGCGGGTTCACGCTGGGCGTCAACTACGGCTGGAACAAGGTCCGCTTTCCCGCGCCCGTCGTCGTCGGAACCAAGGTCCGTTGCTACGCGCAGCTCGTCGAGGTCACCGAGGTCGGGGGCGGCTGGTACCAGGTCGTCACCCGCTTCACCGTCGAGGCCGAGGGCAGCGAGAAGCCCGTCTGCGTCGCCGACAGCGTCGGGCGCCTGCTCGTCGCAGACGCCCCGTAGCGAGGCCGCAGGCTTGTCGACGATGATCAAGTTGGACGCATCGATCGAGCCGAAGAACATCGCCGGCGCCCACACTCTCTAGCGCTCGAGCACGACCCGCACGGTGCGCAGCAGCCGATCGCTCGCGCCGCGGACGCTGCCGCCGACCTCGAGCGTCTGGCGCACATAGGCGAGCGTGTCCGCGGTCAGACGCTCGCCCGGCAACACGTTCGGGATCCCAGGCGGATAGGTGGCCAGCGACTCCGCAGCGACCCGCCCCGCCGCCTCGGACGCGGGCACGACCTCCTGGGTCCCGAGATACGCTTCGCGCGGCGTCATCACCAGCTCTCCCCACGGCGGCGGCGACGCGAAGGTCGCGGTCGTGCCGCCCGGGTCCAGACCCGCGCGCTCGACCGCCGTGCGCAGGGCCGCCACCAGCCGCGCGGCCTCCTCGGGCAGATCGCGCTCGCCCATCCCAAACACCGCCACCAGCACGTTCTGGCCGTACAGCTCGAGGTTGATGTCACCGATCTCGCGAAGCATCGGCGCGATCTCATAGCCGCTGGCGGCCACCCCACGCAAGTCGACGGCCATGCGCAGCGGGTCATATGCGAACACGCCCGGGCGTGCGGTCATACGCTCGTCGAGCACGTCCAGGCCGTCGATCGCCTGGATTTCCACGCGGGTGATCGCCAGCGCCGCAATCGTCCTGGTGAGCAGCTCGCGCCCGTGCACCGCCGCCTGGCGGCGCGCCGCGTCGAGCGAGCCGGCGAGCAGCGAGTTGGGGCTGGTCGACTCCGTCAGCGTCACCGCGCGGTCGACGGTGTCCTCGCCGATCACGCCCAGGCCGCCCGCGCCCAGGTGCAGGATCGCCGACTGCGTGAGGCTGCCGACGATCTTGTGCGTGCTCGAGACAACCAGGTCCGCGCCGGCCGACAGGGCGTGCTCGGGAAGATCCTCGTGGAAGGCCAGGTGCGCGCCCCACGCCTCGTCCACGACCAGCGGCACGCCGCGGCGGTGGGCAACCTCCGCCAGACCCCTGACGTCCGCCACCGCACCGAAGTACGTCGGCGAGATCACCAGCGCCCCGACCGCATTGGGCGTCGCGTCGAGCGCCCGCGCGAGCGTCTCCTCGCTCAGGCAGTGCGCGATTCCGAGCTCCTCGTCGAGCTCAGGCGCCGCAAACGTGGGGCGCATGCCCGACAGCACCAGCGCGTCGATTGTGCTCGAGTGTGCGTTGCGCTGCACCACCACCTCGCGGCCGCGGTGGGCCAGCGCGATGCCCGCCGCCAGATTCCCCTGTGAGGCGCCGTTGATCAAAAACCACGCCCGCTTGGCGCCCCACGCCTGCGCGGCAAGCCGCTGCGCCTGCTCGAAAGGCGTCGGCTCCTCGCCCAGGTCGATCCCGTACGTGAGCGCCGGGATATCCATCCTCAGCGCCTGCCTGCCGAATGCCTCAAGCAGGCCGAGGTCGGCTCCCGCGCCGCCCTTGTGCCCCGGCACGTGCAGGCGCGCGGGCTGCCTGCGGGCGTACGCGAGCAGCGCGTCGAGATATGGCGTCTGCTCCTGAGCGTCGATCATCGCCAGCCCACATCTGCGCCACGCGGTGAACCGACCTGTGCCGACACCTGGACTTTCTAGCAGTTTCCCGTGACCACGCCTTTGCTACTGTGGCCCGCGAGGTGCTGCTCTGAGATTCAGGCGGGCTTTAGCCGGCGGGGAGCGCAACGGGCGCCCCGCTAGCCCTGCGCCGGTGCCCGCCACGGTGGAGCAGTTCGAGGAGTGGCAGATCGCGCTGCACGGGCGCCGCGCCGTCTACCGGATCGCCGGCAGCGGGCCCGCCGTCGTGCTGATCCACGGGATGCTCAACTCCTCCAGCCACTGGCAGTCGGTGGCGCTAGAGCTCGCCCGCGACCACACAGTCCTCGCGCCGGATCTGATCGGGCACGGCGACTCGGCGGCCCCGCGCGGCGACTACTCGCTGGGGGCGCATGCAGCCAGCATCCGCGACCTGATGGCGGCGATCGGGATCGACCGCGCGACGATCGTCGGGCACTCGCTCGGCGGCGGCGTGGCGATGCAGTTCTTCTACCAGTTCCCCCAACGCGTCGAGCGACTCGCGCTCGTCTCCAGCGGCGGGCTCGGGCACGACGTCAGCCCGCTGCTGCGCACCGCCGCGCTGCCCGGCTTCTCGACGCTGCTGTCCGCGACAATCCGGCCGCGCCTGCTCAGCGCGCTCACCGGCGCCGGGACGCGACTGCGCGAGCGCCAGATCGGCGCAGGCGTCTACCTGCAGGCGATCGCGCGAGCGCTGCGCCCGTTGGAGAACGCGGAAGCGCGCCAGGCCTTCCTGCAGACGCTGCGCTCGGTGATCGACGTGCGCGGGCAGCGGGTCAGCGCCAACGATCGGCTGTACCTGCTCGAGACGATGCCGACCCTTATCGTGTGGGGCGAGCGTGACCACACGATCCCGCTCGAGCATGGCCGCCTCGCCCACGAGGCGATCCCCCACAGCAGCTTCCACACAATCCCCGACGCGGCGCACTTCCCGCACCTGGAAGACCCCGACCGACTGTCGACGCTGTTGCGCGCGTTCATCCGCGACACGCAGCCCGGGTTGATCGAGGACGGCGACTGGGGAGAGGTGCTCGCGCGACGCTCACCGCGCGAGCGTCGCCTCGACAGCGTGACCAACGGCGCCGCCGCCTAGCCCTGCCTGCCCGCGTAGACGATGCAGCGGCTAGCCGGCCGAGGCGTCGGCGCGCCAGGCAGGTGGATAGGGCAGCGGCGTGAGCGCACTCTCGAGCTTGGCGCGCATCTGCTCGAGCGGCGGCGGCAGCGAGAGCCCCTCGCCGAGGTGCGCCTCGTCCTCGTCCACTGCGAAGCCCGGGCCGATCGTGGCGATCTCGAACAGCACGCCACTTGGTTCGCGGAAGTACACGGACTTGAAGTAGAAGCGGTCGATCACCGGCGTCGCGTGCGCGCCCGCCACGATCACCTGCTCCCGCCAGCCCTCCAGCTCGTCGGTCACGGCAGCGAACGCCACGTGGTGGACGGTGCCGGCGCCCTGCGCGCGGTGGATCTCCGGCGGGGCGAGGTCGAGGGCGTAGAAACCGCCGCGATGCTCACCGCGCGCCTGCCACGGCTGACCCGGCTCGCGGCTGAAGCCCATCGCCTGGCCGAGCAGGCGCTCGCTGTGCACGGGCGCGTTGCTGTAGGCGCGCACGCCCGCAAAGCCCTGCAGCGCGTGCTCGACGGGAATCTCCGGCGAGTACGCCCGCAGCGGCTCGTCCTCCATGGCGCCCGCCAGGAACTCGTGTTCGAGGCCCTCCGGGTCGGCGAACCGGAGACTGCCGCCGGAGAGCTC
>JBOGXX010000186.1:0-5541 GCA_050696475.1 Solirubrobacteraceae bacterium
CGATGGGCCTGCGGTTCACGACCACAGCTGACCGCGAGACGCTCGTTGCACTGTTCGCCGACGCTGCCGAGACAGCATCGCTGCGCCTGACCCCGCCTGAGCTGAGCACCGCGCCGGCTGCGTTCACCCGTGCCGATGGCTCCAGCGCGTTTCGTCCCCGCCACAAACCACATCCTGAGCGTGGGTGGGATACCCGCGTTGCGCGCTGAGTGCGATCTCGAGCCGCCGGTAACAGTCGATCGCCGATTCAAACGCCCGCAAGCGGCGCGGCCTATCCATCGAGCTTGACGACACGACACTCTCCAGCAGTTCGTGCTCTCGCTTCCACTCAGCCACTGCTTGGGCTGGCCCCTTCATACCAGCAAACCCATTCTCATGGTGACTTGTGCGTGAGGGCGTTGGATCTTCGACCGGAGGTAGCTGCCTGTGCATTGCTTGCACTCCACCGACGCGGGGGGACCTCCGCTGCTCTTCGGCCATCGCGATCCAGTCGCTCACGCCCACTTCGACCCGCTCACGTGCACGCTCGAGCCACAGCGCCGCGCCCTCTGCCTGAACCTCTGCGATCGTTGCGGGATCGACCATCCTCTGCAGGTAGCTGAGCAGCAGACCGCGATCGACAGCCGGACCCACCACCACCCACTCGCTCATGTCATCGAGCGTTTGCATTGGTCGAACAGCCATCTCCTCGCAAGGGACGAAGTGCCAGCGATCGCGCACTTCAGGCCCCCAGTCCGATCCGAGCCGGATGTACAGCTCGAACGTCCCAACCCCATACAGCGAAGCCTCGAAGGACACCTCGCCGTGTCCCCAGTACCTCGGCGAAAACCGGAAGGAGAACTCAGACGGCTGCGTGCCATGACCGCGCTCGCTCACGAGCAGAGCCTGCAATCGCCGATAGGCGTCGATCTGCGCACGGAAGGCCTCCAGCATCGCTTCGAACGACGATTCGCGATCGAGGCGCAGCGCCTTGAGCAACTCGTGTTCGCGCTGCCACAGAGCGATCATTTGACCCGAATCACTCATGGCCTACAAGGTAGCCACTCCCGAGCGCCCGTCAAAGTTCATCGTGGTCGGACATCGCGCGCCGACGGCGCTATCCTGAGAAGCGGCAGTGAATATCTCGCGTCTGCGGGCGCCGCACCCCGGCCCAGCGTCAGGGTTGCCATCTCTCTCTGGACTGCCATCCTTGTAACCGACGCTTCGGCGTCTGAGCAGAGAGAGGACCGTCATGATCTTCGCAACCAGCCGGGCGATCAGCGCTCGGCTCTACAACTTTTCGCAACGGTTCGCGCCCAGCAACATCGTCATCCGGCGGGCGCAGACCCGGACCGGCGCCAAGTGGGGGCCACTCGTCGGCCTCACCGGCACCGTCCTCTACGGCCTGCTCATGCTGGCCACGACCACCATCGTCCGCAAGGGCGGGCCAGGCTGGGGTGAGCTGGTCGTCCTCGTTGCGTTCTGGAACACAGCCAAGTTTGCCTGGCTGATCCCCGTCTCGCTCATCCGGCTGCTCCACATCCGCCACCAGGAAAGGCTCCTACTCCGCGACCGGCCGCGCACCAGCACAGGCGGCCGAGCGCCAGCTGGCGTCGATCCTCGCAGCCCTGCGGTGGGGAGGCAGGGCGTAGACTGATGCTGATGAGCAAGCAGCCCGTCCATGAAGCGATGCCGGTACTCGAGCAGCTGGCGCGCGACCAGCACGCCCGCCCCGTCAGCGACCTCGAGGAGCTGCGCGCCGACGTCTGGTCCTCTGAGCAGGAGCTGGAGGAGTTCCTAGCGGACTGGCGAGCCAGCCGCGACGCTTCGATGAGCTGACCCCGCGGTGGCCGACGTCGCGATCGACACCGACGTCGCCTCACGACTCCAGAAGGGCACCGAGCCCGCATGGGTCCGCCAGCACGTCCTCGGTGCTCGCACCTGGCTGACGTTCGTTACCGTCGGCGAGCTGTCCAAGTGGGCGCAGGTCCGAGGCTGGGGCGAGGTCAGACGAGCCAAGCTGGACGCATGGATCGCCGCCCGGCCGGTCATTCCCTACGACCGCGAGATCGCCGAAATCTGGGGGCGTCTCGCCGGCAACGCCCAGCAACGCGGCCGACCACGACCCCACAACGACACCTGGGTCGCCGCCTGCTGCATCCGCGTCGGCGTGCCGCTCGTCACGCTCAACCGCAAGGACTTCGTGGACTTCGCAGCCCACGAGGGACTCGTGCTCCTCGACGAGCACGACTGAACCACGCGGCAGCGCTCGCTCCACCCGCGATGCCTTCCTCGAAGCGCGCCCGCCAACCACCGCCACCAAAGACACGCCGGTCGACGCGGTAAAATAGATAGGTCAGCTAGATACCCCCCAAACGCATCCTCGGCTCGTCGAGGAAGATCACCTGTGGGTCGGAGATCAGGCTGCAGGCGAGATCGAGCCGGCGTCGCATCCCGCCGGAGTAGCTGCCCACCCGACGATCGCCGGCATCGGCGAGTTCGAAGCGCCCGAGCATCTCCCCCGCGCGAGCGCGCACGGAGCGGCGATCCAGCCCCAGCAGCCGCGCGACCATCTCGAGGTTCTCCCGCCCGCTCTGGAGCTCGTCGAGCGCCGTGGACTGGCCGGTCAGGCTGATCCGGCGGCGGACGTCGCGGCGCTCGGTGACGACGTCGTGGCCGGCGACCCGCGCGTGGCCGGCGTCGGGCGCCAGCAGCGTCGCAAGGATCCGAACGGTCGTCGTCTTGCCGGCGCCGTTGGCGCCGAGCAGGGCGAAGACGGTCCCCCGGGCGACCCGCAGGTCGAGCGCCTCCAATACCACCTGAGCGTGGTAGGACTTCCTCAGCCCGACCGTCTCGATTGCGAGCTCATCGATCATGGTGCCCCTTTCTGGGATAAACTGGGTAGATCATACGCTGTAATGCGTACCATATACCCAGTTTTTGCAGCTGTCAAGGTCCACCCGTTTGCCGATGAGCGCCGAGAACGATTCAGAGCCAGACGACCCCGGGATTCCGCCGAGCATCGAGCTCGCCTGGGGTCGGCGCGGCGGTGGCACCCGCGGCCCCAAGCGGGCCCTGACGCTCCAGGCGATCGTCGACGCCGGGATCGCGCTCGCGAGCACCGAGGGGATCGAGCACGTCTCGATGGCGCGCGTCGCCAAGCAACTCGGCGTCGGAACGATGTCGCTCTATCGCTACGTCCTCTCCAAGGACGAGCTGCTGACCGTAATGGTCGACTACGGGCTCGGCACGCCGCCGGCTGGAACGCACGGCGAGCACTGGCGCGTAGGCCTGACCCGCTGGGCCGAGGGCGTACGCGCCGCCTACCTCCGTCACCCCTGGTCGTTGAAGGTGCCGATCACCGCCCCGCCGCTCGGTCCGAACAACGTCCGCTGGATGGAGGCGGCGCTCGCCTCGATGATCGCCACGCCGCTTGGCGAGCACGAGAAGCTCTCGACGCTGCTGGTGCTAAGCGGGTTCGTCCGCAGCGACGCAACGCTCGCCGTCGATGTCATCGCCGCGGCCACCCAGGCCGCGCGGTCCGGCCTCGCACCGGTCACCTATGGCGCGATCCTCTCGGAGCTGACCGACCCACGTGACTTCCCCGCCGTCCACCGCGCGATCGCCTCCGGGATCCTCGACGAGGACGAGGATGACTCCGAGCACAACTTCCGCTTCGGCCTCGAGCGGATCCTCGACGGGGTTGCGCTACTGATCGAGCGCTCAACCTAGGCGCGCGCCGATCCGACTGAGGCCCGCTCTTACGACTGCTTCGCGCGACTGCGAGCGTCTCGTCGCGAGCGGGGTCGGGCACCGGTTATCCGAGCACCCTGCCCGCCGTAGCCGATCCGTGTCCGCCTACGTGCGTGCTGCTTGCCCGTCAGCGCGTCCGCTGGCCGCCTGGACGATCAGCCCGGCCGCATCCTCGGGTGCGAGCCTGTCCGTGTTTATGACGAGGTCGTAGTGGGTCGGCAACTCGGCGCTGATGCCGTAGAAGCGCTTCATGTAGTCCGCGCGCGCAGCATCGGATCGCTTGACGGTCCGCGCGACCTCCTTCGCATCGATCCCGACGCTGGCCGCAAGTCGCCGCTCGCGCGTCTGCAACGGCGCAGTCAGAAGTACTCTCAGGACGTCCTCGCGTCCCGCGAGCGCGAGAGATGCGGCATGAGCGACGATCACCACCCCTCCTTTGGTAGCAGTGTCCTCGATGACTGATCGGATCATTCCCCTCAGCTCGTCGCTCGCTGGTTCACTGCTCCCGACGATGTCCACCCCGGGAACCGCGTAGCCCGCCCCGAAGCCGGCCGATCCCAATCCTTCGATCAATTTGAGCAGACGTGACTTTCGTTGCTCGACATCGGCAACGACTCCCGCATCGACCCCGGCCTCGACTGCCGCGCGCGTGACGATGTCCTCATCGATGAGGCGAAAGCCCAGCGAACTCGCGACAATCGGCGCGGCTTCCGGCGCGCCGGCTCCGTCTAGGCTCGAGATACATACGACCGTCTGCCTCATCTCGCAAGCGTACCCGTTCGGTCGTCACGAAGGTTGCGACCGTCCGTGAAGCGCCGGCCTGAGTAGCACGATTGGCCAGCCGGGTGTGATCGTCACCCATCGCTCCATAGCTCGCCGATCGGCTCGCCCCGTGGCGGCCTTTGCTGGGGTTAGCTGGGTAAACGGTGGATCTGGCTTGGTCTGACTGAAGGGGATGACGATGACGGAGCTAGCGGAGTCGACCGATGGGGCCGAGATGTGGTCTTCCCCCGGTTTCGTGGACATCTGATCTGAGGCGCCGTGAGGCGTCTGCGAGAGGATGGTGTCTATGCTCTCCCCCTCCGACTACGAGCAAGCCACGATCAACGACAATTCAGAGAAGAACCGAAACGACTAACCCCGAGTGTCCACCGAACCGGGGGAAGACCACAGTGATTCGCTGGCTCAGTGCTGGCGCAACGCAAATCCAAGGGCAACTGCGTACAGCAGCCAGACCGGCGGCGAGTGAGGCACCAAAGCATCAACCCGCCGGGCTGGCGGGTCGCGGCGATCAGGCCGGCGTGATGGAGTCGCGCGAGGATATGTTCCGTGGACGGCAGCCAGGCGTCGAGGTATGCAGCGCACGGATTTGACGGGTGGAGGGCAGCCGGGGTTGCTAGATGCTCTCCAGGATCTCGACCGCGGTCCTGCCAAGGCGCGGCGCGTCAGGTGCTCTGCTGGCCGGCGGCGCGCGCTGTCAAGTAGCGCTTCTCAGGCAGGCTGGCGGTCAGCCGGGCGGCATGTCCGAACGCCTCACGTGCCGCCTGATGCTCGCCTGCCATATCCAGCAGCTGGCCGCGGACGGCATAGAAGCGATGGTGCCCGACGATCCGCCGGTCCTCGGCCAAGCCGTCGAGAATCGCCAGTCCCGCCGATGGGCCGATCGCCATCGCCGCCGCGACAGCTCGCCCGAGCGTCGCCATCGGGTTGGGCGCAACCTGGTCGAGGAGCTGGTAGAGAGCAAGGATCTGCGGCCAGTCGGTGTCCTGCGCGCGGTCGGCCTCGCCATGTACGGCAGCGATCGCGGCC
>JBOGXX010000187.1:0-4056 GCA_050696475.1 Solirubrobacteraceae bacterium
GCTGGAGCTCGCGCTCGATGGCTGGCGCGAGCGCTGCGGCGAGCCCGGCTCGCTCAGCTGGCTGCGCGAGCGCGCCGCGCTCAGGCTCCCCGCGAGCGGGGATGGCGCTCCAGCCCGTCCTCGGGAATCGTCTCCCACGGCGCGGCCGAGTCGACGAACTGCCGATACGTCGGACGGATCGCGGGGTCGCCATCGAGCGTCCCCAGCCGGACAGCGACCTGCGGGTCACTCAGCGGCGCTCCGCTGAAGAGCGCGGAGCCGCATGCCGTGCAGAACAGCTTGGGCACGCCCGTGGGTGGCGTGTAGGCGCGCAGGCGATCCTCGCCCTGCAGCAGCTGAAAGCCCTCCTGTGGCACGCGGCCGTTGGCGGAGGACCCGGTGCCTGTGCGCCGCTGGCAGTGGGTGCAGTGACAGTAGCCCGCGGCGATGAACGGAGCGGTGATCTGAAAGCGCACCGCCCCGCACAGGCAGCCGCCCTGCAGCGGCGACCGGGGCGAAGGTGGACTTGACGATCGCGGGTCGATCTGTAAACGATAGCCCGCCGGCGCGAGCTCAGACTCTCACGCCTGGAGCAGTTCCGCCAGATACAGGCATTCGCCGCGCGGCCAGAGCTCGTCCAACGCGGGCTCGCAGGCGAGGTGGCCGGGCGAGGCCGGCGGCGCGGAAAGGCGCGCGACGGACGCGAGGGTTGCGCTCGCGCTTGCGATGCTCGGCGGCTGCGAGCCGAAGATGACCGCCGCGGCGGAACGCGCGAGCAGCGGGCCGTTGACCGTCCTCGCCGCGTAGAGCGCGGTGTCGGCTTGCCCTGAGCCGCAGGCGGGCGGTTCGTCGTAGCGCCACGCCAGCTCGTAGTAGAAGGCGTGCTCGGGCTGGAACTCCGGCATCAGCTCGTCCACCAGGAAGCGTGCCTGCCGTTCCTGAGAGCCTTCGCCGTAAATCGTGCCGGCCTCGCAGTAGTAGGCGCCGACCTCGGTGAACCAGATGCGATCGGTCGCGGGGTCGGGCAGCGCCTGGCGAAAGTCGGCGAGCGTTTCGGCGGTCATGTACTTGACCGCGTGGTAGGGGTGGATGCCCCAGTTGCCGGGGTCGCGCGGGTCCAGGTAGCTCTCGTACCGGCGCTCGTATTCGAGCATGTTCGCTTCGGAGTCCAGGAGATCGCCGGCGATCGCCGTGCAGCCGTGTGCCTGGCAGAACGCGTAGGCGGCGTTCGTGAAGCCCGCGGCGAGCGCAGCCGGCACGTAGGAGCTGTAGTGGGAGTCGTTGGGCTCGTTCCACGCCTCCACGACCTTGATCTCAGGAAACGCGCGGTAGAGCGCCTGCAGCGCTCCGCTGTACTGCGCAATTGTCTGCGGCGCGGCACAGCCTTCGCAGTTGTAGTTCTCCAGCGCCACGTCAGGCGTCAGCCCGAACGCCGTCGCGTGCGTGTACCAGCTGCGCAGGTTGGCCAGTTCTTCGGCGTAGCCGGCGCCGCTGATCACGTCCCACTGCACGACGTAGCGCGCCAGCTTGATGTGCGTCGAGCGGCCGTGCGCCCAAGCGCCATCGAAGTAGCTCGTGAAGGCTGGCTGCGAAGCGCCGGCTTCGGAGAACGTGCCCGCCCAGCTCATCAGGCTCTGGTCGGAGATCCCGTCCACATACGGCGTCCCCGCCCAGGCCGGCGCGCAGGCGCACGCCAGGCACAGGCAGACGATGAGCGCCAGAAGATGTCCTCGCCCGATGCGCCCGCGCCGGGTGGCGGCAGGCGCACGTGAGAGACGCCGGCAGAGCAGATCAAGGACACACCCTGACGGGCACAGGCAGTTCGCGTGGCGTGCTACGCACGCGAGCGGTCGAGGACGCAGCGATGCACAGCCAGCGTCTCTCAGCCGCAGCCGGTGTTGTTGCCACACGATGAACACGTGTAGCAGGAGCCGGTCCGCTGCATCATGCCTCCGCACTGGCTGCACGCGGGTCCGAGGTCCAGTCCCTGCAGACGTGCCGGTAGGACCGGTGGCGATTCCGTCAGCGCCGCCGCGGCCGGCGTGCCGTGGACGGGCGCAGCCGCGTGCGCCTCGAGCCCGCCGTTTTCCGGTGAGCCGTTGCCGGGTGCTCCGTTGCCGGGTGCTCCGTTGCCGTTCTCCGGGCTGGCGGTGTCGGAGGAGCTGAGCGACTGCGCGGCGTCCTGCGCCGCTTTGCGCGCGCGCACCGCCGGCGTGAGGATTCCCAGCTCCTCCTGGGTGTCAGCGTCCAGGAAGCGGGAGGCGAGCCAGCGCATGATGTAGTCGGGCATCGACTTGGCGAACGGGATCTCCGGGTTGCCGGTGATCCCCTCCGGCTCGAAGCGCATGTAGCTGAACTTCTGCACCAGCGTCTCCAGCGGCACGCCGTACTGCAGCGCGATCGAGATCGCCGTCGCGAACGAGTTCATCATCCCGCGCAGCGTCGAACCCTCCTTGCCGATGTCGGTGAGGAAGATCTCGCCGACCGATCCGTCCTCGTACTTGCCGGCCGTGATGTAGCCCTCGTGGCCGCCGATGGAGAACTTGTGCGTGAGCGATTCGCGCTCGCGCGGCATCCGCTTGCGCCGCGGGCCGGCGTCCGTCAGCGCCTTCTCGACGGCCGCCTCGACGATCGCGTCCACGTCCGCCGGCTGCGTCACGCCGAGCTGCGCGTCCGTGCGCAGCGCCTGCGCGGTCTTGGAGCCGTCGCGGTAGATCGCCAGCGCCTTGACCCCCAGATGCCACGCCTGCGTGTAGGCGTCCGCGATGTCCTCAACCGTGGACTCCTGGGGCATGTTGACGGTCTTGGAGATCGCGCCCGAGAGGAACGGCTGCACTGCGCCCATCATCTTGATGTGGCCCATGTGCGTGATCGCGCGCTCGCCGACGGCGACGTCGAACACCGACAGGTGCTCCTCGTTCAGGCCCGGTGCGCCGACGATCGTGCTGTGCTCTGCCAGGTGCGCCTCGATCTGCTCGATCTGCTGCTCGGAGTAGCCGAGCGTCTGTAGCGCCAGCGGCACGGTCTTGTTGACGATCGTCATCTGCCCGCCACCGACGAGCTCCTTGAACTTGACCAGCGAGAAGTCGGGCTCGACGCCGGTGGTGTCGCAGTCCATCAGGAAGGAGATCGTGCCGGTGGGCGCGAGCACGGTGGCCTGTGCGTTGCGGTAGCCGCTCTGCTCCCCCAGCTCCACCGCCTCGTCCCACGAGCGCCGCGCCGCCGCCAGCAGCTCTCCGTCCACGCAGGCGGCCTCGGGGATCGCGTAGGAGGCGTCGCGATGCATGCGCATCACGTTGTTGTGCGGCTCGCGGTTCTCCTCGTAGCGGTCGTATGGTCCGAGCGCGCCCGCGATCTCTGCGGAGCGGCGGTAGGCGCGGCCGGTCATCAGCGCCGTGATCGCGGCTGCTGCGCCGCGACCCTGGTCTGAGTCGTAGGGGATGCCGTTGCTCATCAGGTAGGCGCCGAGGTTGGCGTAGCCGAGTCCGAGCTGGCGGAAGGCGCGGGCGTTCTGCCCGATCTCCTCGGTGGGGTAGCTGGAGGGACCGACGACGATCTCCTGAGCGAGCAGCATCACGTCCACCGTGTGCTCGAACGAGCGTACGTCCAGCGTGCCGTCGGCGCGGCGGAACTTCATCAGGTTCAGCGACGCCAGGTTGCAGGCGGAGTTGTCCACGTGCATGTACTCGCTGCAGTTTGCGACCACGACGCCGTCCACGATGTAGGAGTGGTGCAGCGGCTCGGTGAGGTTGAAGACCATCTCCTGGCCGTCAGCCTCGCGAACGATCATCGTCGTGCTGGCCTTGGTGCCGTAGAGCCGACGCTCGTTGATCACATTCTCGACTGCCGCCTGCTTGCGGGGGCACGAGAAGCCGATCTCGGCGGCGAAGCGTGCCATATCCGTACCGGTGATGCGCAGGTCGAATCCCTCTCGCGTGACGTACTCGACGGTGCTTCCGTCCTGCCGAGTGTGGGAGAAGCGCGCCGTCGCGCCATCGCTGATGCGATAGATACGGCCCCGAATACCCCAGCTGGAGAGCAGCCGCTGAACATCCTTCAGTAGGGCGTTGCTACGAC
>JBOGXX010000188.1:0-6896 GCA_050696475.1 Solirubrobacteraceae bacterium
CCGCGCTGCTGATCGGCCCGGCCGCCGGTGCGCTGCGCCTGACCCGGCGGCCGGCCACGGCGATCGCAGCTGCGGTCGCAATCGGGGTGGGGGCCGTATGGCTGGGGATCGTGCTCGCCTACGACAGCTTCGACTGGGCGCCCGTCGGCACCGGCTGGCCCGTCAGCTTCTTCGTCGTCAGCCTGATCTTCCTCTGCTACCTGCTCTGCGGCCTGCCCGCTCTGCTCGCCCGGCGCGTAGGCCTCACATAGATGTTCTCCGGCTTCATGGTCAACGCGTGGGAGGTGGCGAGCATCGTCGCAGTGGTCGCCGGCATGGTCGGGTTCTTCGTCGTCCTGCGCGGCTCCGCGTTCGTCGCCCATGCGGTGCCCAACGGCTCCTTCGCCGGTGCCGCCGGCGCGAGCCTGGTCGGCGTCAACACGCTCGTCGGGCTCGGCGTTTTCTCGTTGCTGGGCGCGCTCGGCATCGGCGTGCTCGGCAGGCGCGGGCGCCACGACGCCGTCACCGCGCTCGCGCTCGTGATGATGCTCGGCCTCGGAGCGCTGTTCCTCAGCTTCAGCGTCGAGTACGCGCCGGAGGTCGAGTCTCTGCTGTTCGGCGAGGTGCTCGGCATCGCCGCCAACCAGGTGCTGCCCACGGCCGCGCTCGCGCTCGTGTGCGTCGCCGCCATCGCACTGCTCTACCGGCCGCTGCTGCTCTCCTCGGTGCTGGCGGAGGTCGGCGAGGTCCGCGGCGTGGGCGCCTTCAGGATGGAGCTGTGCTTCCTGCTGGTCGTGGCGCTCGCCAGCACCATGACCGTACCCGTCGTCGGCACGCTCTTGATCTTCAGCCTGATGATCGGCTCGCCCGCCGCCGCGCGCTCGTTCACGAGCAGGCCTGCGGTTGCGATCGCGCTGTCCGTCGCGATCGCGCTGCTCACCGTCTGGAGCGCGATCGCAGCCTCCTATGAGACCAACTACCCAGTCGGGTTCTTCGTCGGCACGATCAGCGCGTGCGGATACGCGCTCGGACGCCTGTGGGTCGCATGGCGCCGGCGAGCCGGCGGCCGCGTGTCCGGCGAGCGCCGGCCCGCACCGGGCGCGCCTCTACCATCCTGAGCATGAGCGCCCACGCCCTCGCCACCGTAGAGGCAACCGAGCCCGTCGCGGACTGGGTGCAGCGCGCCGAGCTCGCGCTCAGCGCAGCGGGGCGCAAGCGCGGCGGAGCCCGACGCGCGTTGCTGGAGCTGCTCGCGCGCCAGCAGTGTGCGCTGACCGCGGCGGAGATCGAGGACGTGCTGCGGGCGCGCTCCTCGCGCCCGGTGAGTCGCGCCAGCGTCTACCGGATCCTCGACGAGCTGGAGGACCTCGCGCTCGTGCAGCGCGTGGAGACGGGCCAGGCGATCGTCCGCTACGAGCGCGTCTGCGAGCACGCAGAGCACCATCACCACCTCGTTTGCGACGAGTGCGGCATCGTCATGCCGTTCGCAGATCCCGAGCTCGAGCGCGCGATCACGAGCCTCAGCCAACGGGTCCCGCTGGCGGTCTCAGAGCACGAGATCGTGCTGCACGGAGCCTGTCGGGACTGTGCCGGGTGAGCGATGCTCCGGCGATCGAGGTGCGCGACCTCGTCAAGCGCTTCGGCGCGGTGCTCGCGCTCGACGGCGTCGATCTGACCGTCGGAGAGGGCCAAATCGTGGGGCTGCTGGGTCCGAACGGAGCCGGTAAGACCACGCTCGTGCGGATCCTCGCCACGCTGCTGCAGGCCGACGCGGGCAGTGCGCAGGTGCTCCGCCTCGACGTCCGCCACGATGCTGCCGCGTTGCGTCAGCGGATCGGGCTCGCCGGGCAGTACGCCGCGGTCGACGAAAATCTCACAGGCCTGGAGAACCTGACGATGGTTGGGCGTCTCTACGGCGCCCGTCGCAGCGACGCCAAGGCACGCGGGCGCGAGCTGCTCGAGCGCTTCGAGCTCAGCGAGGCCGGCGGGAGGCCCACCAAGACCTACTCCGGAGGGATGCGACGGCGCCTCGACCTCGCCGCCGCGCTCGTCGCACGACCACCCGTGCTGTATCTCGACGAGCCCACCACCGGCCTCGACCCGCGCAGCCGCCTCAGCCTGTGGGCGGTGCTGGAAGGGCTGGTCGCCGAAGGCACGACCGCGCTGCTCACCACCCAGTACCTCGACGAGGCTGACCGGCTGGCGGACAAGATCGCCGTGATCGACCACGGCCGCCTGATCGCCGAGGGCAGCTCCGACGAGCTCAAGGACCGTCTCGGCGGAGAGCGCTTGGAGATCCGTCTCGAGGAGGGTGGCGACCCCCACAGGGCGGTGGCTGCGCTGGGCTCGATGTCCGACGAACCGGCCGCCGTGGAAGGGGAGCTGGTGCGGGTCAGCGTCCGCGAGCGCGACGGCGCGATCATGGAGGCCGTGCGCCGGCTGGACGAGGCGCGAGTGGGCGTCTCAGATCTCGCGCTGCGGCGGCCGACGCTCGACGACGTGTTCCTCGCGCTCACCGGCCACGCCGCCGAAGCGCAGCCCTCGGAGCGCGCGCAGGAGCCAACCCAGGGGCGCCTCGCATGAGGCGCTTCGTCAGCGACACGCTGATCATCGCCGAGCGTAACCTCGTGCGCCTGCCGCGCGCGCCCGAACTGCTGATCGGCTTCACGATCCAGCCGATCATGTTCGTGCTGCTGTTCCGCTATGTCTTCGGTGGCGCCATCCAGACGCCCGGCTACAGCTATGTCGACTACCTGATCCCGGGGATCATCGTCCAGAACACCGCCTTCGGCGGATTCGCCACGGCGCTCGGCCTCAACGAGGACGTCAGCAAGGGCCTGATCGACCGCTTCCGTTCGCTGCCGATGTCGCGTGCCGCGGTGCTCGGCGGGCGCACGCTCGCGGACGTCGCCACCAACTCCCTGTCGATCACGATCCTGCTCGTGACCGGCGTGATCATCGGCTTCAGCTTCCAGACGAGCTTCCTGCACGCCGCCGCCGGGATTCTCCTGCTGCTGCTGTTCGGCTACGGCTTCTCCTGGTTTCTCGCCTTCATCGGCCTGCTCGCCAAGTCGCCCGAATCGGTCAACTCCGTCGGCTTCATCGCCGTCTTTCCGCTGACGTTCATCTCCTCCGCGTTCGTGCCCGTCGCATCGATGCCCGAAGGTTTGCGCCAGTTCGCCGAAGTCAACCCGTTCACGATCATCGTCGACGCGATGCGCCACCTGTGGCTCGGCTCGCCCGCCGGCAACAGCGTCTGGGGTGCCGTCGTCTGGTCACTGGTGATCGTCGCCGTGTTCGGACCGCTGGCCGTCGCGCGCTACCGGCGCGCCGCCGGCCGTTAGGCGCGCCGGTGCTCCACTATGCTGCGCCGCTTGGACACCAACGAGCTCGAGGAACGGATCGCCGCGTTCCCCTGGTGGTACTACAGGTTCGATTTCCAGGGGGGAGTTAGCACTCCGGTTCTCGGCACGGGCATGGTCAACCGCGTGGCTCAGCTGCGCGCCTACATGTTCGAGCCGCTGCTCGGGGTGCTGGGCGGCTCGCTGCGCGGCCACCGCGTGCTGGACCTGGGATGCAACGCGGGGATGTGGTCTTTGTGCTCGACCCAGGCGGGGGCCGACTTCGTGCTCGGTGTCGACGGTCTGCAGATGGCAGTCGAACAGGCGAACTTCGTGTTCGAGACCGAGGCAGTCGACTCCAGCCGCTACCGCTTCGAGCACGGAGACGTCTTCGCCCACGAGTTCAGCGAACGCTTCGACGTCGTCCTCTGCCTGGATTTCATGGACCAGGGCGCAAAGCCGGTCGAGCTGTTCGAGCTGATGACGCGCGTGGGCGCCGAGACGATCGTGATCGAGACCTCGCTCTCGCCCGTTTCCGACAGCTACTTCGAGCTCCGCACGCTTGAAGACCCGCTGTGGACGCTGGACGAGCGCATGGTGCTGGTGCCCACACGCGAGGCGGTGATCGACCTCGCCCGTGAGTTCGGCTTCAAAGTCGTGCCGCTCGCCCATCGCCTCAGCAACTACGACGGCATGTCCGCCTACGCGCGTGGCCGGCGGCTGGCCTTCATCTGCTCCAGGCACGCCTCGCTCGACGGTCTCGCCGTCGCGCCGCCGCAGCGGATCGCTCGCTCCTGGGGGCTCAGCGCCGCGCTGCGGGGCTGGCGCTCGCTTCGCTGAGGCCTGTGAGCCGGTCGGCGGCGCCGCGGGGCAGGTCCGCGACGGTGGGCCGCGTCTGGCGCCCGCCCCACAGATAGGCCACCACGCAGCCCAACGCGAAGACGGCCACCACCAGCAACACCGGCCCGGAGTCCTCCACGAGCGCGCCCACGACGCCCGCGGCGAGCCCGCCCGCGAGCGCCGCCAGCCAACCGGGGTCCTCGTCGACCGGCGCCAGTAGGAGCGCGCGGCGGCGCACGGCGATGGCCGCGCAAAGCAGCGCGCAGATCGTGGCGACGGGCATGGCGTGATCGCGCAGCTCCTTCCACGCCGCAGCGTAGCGGCGCACGATGATGTCGCGCGCGTCCGCCGCCGAGCGTACGTCCAGGACGCTGCCTGTGAAATGGCCGGCGCCGTGCACCGTGACCAGGTCGAGTGCCGCCAGCACCGCCAGGCCGGCGATCGGGCTGATCAGCACGATCACGGCCCGTCTGCGCGTCAGCGCGCCCTGCGTGAGCATCGCGGCGGCCACTGCGAATCCAAAGGCCACGAGGATGATGCTGCCCACCCCTGCGCCGATCCGCTCCCAGCCCTCCACCAGCGCCAGCAGCACGCCGGCGCCCGCCACTGCGCTCGCCGCCGGCGCGCCGCGCCGGGTCGGATACAAAACGCCCGCCACCCCCGCGAGCACCAGGACCGCCAGCGCCGCCTTCAGCTCGTTGCCGATCCCGTAGAAGCGTGCCCCCAGGATCGGATCGGGTCCCAGCAGAGAGCGCGTCAGCAGCTGCGAGCCGGCGAGCGCGTCCGCCGCGAGCGCCAGCACGGACACGATCGCGGGGGCGATCACCGCGCGCGGCCACGGCACGAGCGCGTCCGTCAGCGCTCCCAGCGCGATGCACGAGAGCGCGATCGTCGCGTACTCGACCGCTGCACCCGGCTCAGTCGCCGCCGTGATCAACGTCGCCACCGGCGCCCACAGCACGCCCAGCGCGCCACAGCGCATCGCCCACTTGCGCCCGGCGGGCCACGGTGCGGCGAGCGCCACCAGCGCCAGCCATGCCATGAGCAGGAAACCCAGCGCCTTCAGCCGTCGCCCGGCTATCACGCGCAGGCGCGCCATCAGCGAGCGCAGGCTCGGCGAGCGCAGCGGACCGTCGGTTGCGATCGCCTTGCCGCGCACGTCCGCCGGGATCGGCTCGCCGAGATGAGCGAGGATCGTGGGCGCCACGTCGAATGATGCGATCAGCCCGCGCTCGTCGGTGCTCGCGGAGCTGAGCTCCCGGTCGGCGCCGCCCGCGAGACCGCCGGCGGCGGTCCACAGCAGTTCGCCGCCGTCTCCTTCCGCCACGCGCTCGATGACCAGCAGCAGCTCCGTCGCAGGGCGGGCCGCGCTTAGCGCCCTCAGCTCAGCCCGCCCGGTCGCGCCCCCGGGGAGACTCGTGACCACCAGCAGCTTGTGCTGCGCCAGCGTCTCGACACGCGCCGCCAGCGTGCTCGGCGAGCCCAGCGACACAGACGCGATGCGCCCGCTCTGATCGGCAGCGACCACACTGTCCAGGTTCTCGTCGCTCGCGCTCCCGGTGACCCCCGCATAGCCGGCGCCACCGGGGATCCCGCCGGCCAGAAGCCCGGGACGCAGGAGCTGAGGCGCTTCGTGCGCGCGAGCGCTCGCTGCGCGCCAGCCCTCGATCCGCCCGCCGGCGCCGAGCCTCATCAGCGTCATCGGCGGCGGGACGGGGCGGCTGTATGAGGAGGTGGCGACCCGCGCGCCCTGGCTGATGTCCAGCGCGAGCTGCGCCGGGGAGTAATGGCCCTGGCTCGCAGACATCATCCCCACCGACAGGCCGCCCGCGCCCGACAGCTGCGCCTCGCCGGCGGGCACGAACACGAGCAGCGCAGAGCGCCTGGGCGTGATGCGGGCGGCCTGGGCGAGGGACGGCCGAGCACTGATCGTGCCCAGGCAGATCAGGACGGCGAGCACCGACCTCCGCCGCAGTCGGCTCAGCCCTCTGCTCCGTCCGTGGCCGCGGTCCGGCGGGCGGGCGCGAACGGGCCCGGGTCCCGGTGGCGATCGTGTGCCCGTGCCGCGTCACGCGCGAGCTCGCCCTCGACGTTGATTCGCGGCAGCAGGCGGTCGAGCCACGTGGGGAAGCTCCACGTGACCCTGCCGACGATGTGCAGCGTCGCCGGCAGCAGCATGCAGCGGACGACCAGCGCGTCGAGGAATACCGCGCTTGCAAGGCTCAGGCCGAACTCCTTGATAACGCGTTCTTCGCCGAGCACAAACGACAGGAACACGCAGACCATGATCGCCGCCGCGGCGGTCACCACGCGTCCGGTCAGCGCGAGGCCCTCGGCGACGGCGCGCGGGTTCTCGCGCGTGTGCCGCCAGCGCTCGTGCATGCGCGAGACGAGGAACACCTCGTAGTCCATCGACAGCCCGAACACGATCGCGAACAGCATCACGGGGATGAACGACTCGATTGGCCCTTGCTGGGTGCCCATCAGCGATCCCAGCCAGCCCCACTGGAAGATCGCGACGATCACGCCCAGCGATGCGCCGATGCTGAGCAGGTTCATCACCGCCGCCTGCAGCGGGATCAGCAGCGAGCGGAACACGATCAGCAGCAACAGCGCCGAGAGCAGCACGACCACGCCGATGAACAGCGGCAGCTTGTGCCCGAGCGTCGTCGCGAAGTCGACCGCGCCCGCGGTCACGCCGCCGACGTAGACCCTGATCGAGCCGCTGCGCTCGAG
>JBOGXX010000189.1:0-2408 GCA_050696475.1 Solirubrobacteraceae bacterium
AGGCACGGAACAGCGCCTGCCTTGGCTCCTGCAGCAGGTCGGCGGGGATCTCATCGAGAAAGCGACTGCTCATCCCGAACGTCTGCGCGCCGAACACTGCGCGCCGGCGTGCATAGGTGAGATAGAGCCGGCGCATCGCGCGCGTGATCCCGACGTAGAAGAGGCGACGCTCCTCCTCCAGGCCGCCCTCGTCGATCGCGCGCGAGTGCGGGAAGACGCCGTCCTCGAGCCCGACGATGAAGACGATCGGGTACTCCAGGCCCTTGGCGTTGTGGAGCGTCATCAGCGTGACCAGGCCCTCGTCGTCGCTGCGCGTGTCCGCGTCGGCTACCAGCGCGACCTCCTGCAGGAACACGTCCAGCGCGTCGGCGTCCTCGGCGGCCGCCGCGTCGAACTCGCGCGCCACCTCCACGAGCTGCTCCAGGTTCTCGATCCGCCCCTGCGCCTCGATCGTCCGCTCGGCCTCCAGGGCCGCCAAGTAGCCGGTCTGCGAGAGCATCCCCTCCAGCAGGTCGCCTACGGGGACGCCGCGGCGCGGCGCCTGCTCGGCGTCGCCGCCGCGCGCATCCGCGGACAGACCCGCAACCACGCGCAGCTCTTCCATCGTGTCCATGAACCTGCCCAGCGCCTTGGTCGCCGCCGCGCCCAGGCCCGGCACCGCCTCGGGTGCCGCGGCCGCTTCCCAGACGGAGATGTCGGTCGCGTCCGCGTGGGCGAGCACGCGCTGCAGCGAGGTCTGGCCCAGGCCCCGCCGCGGCGAGTTCGCCACGCGGGCGAAGCTGACCACATCGAACGGGTTCGCCAGCAGCGACAGGTAGGCGAGCGCATCCTTGATCTCCGCGCGCTCGTAGAACTTCGTGCCGCCGATCACCTGATAGGCGATCTCGCGGCGCACGAGCGTGTCCTCGATCACGCGCGACATCGCGTTCGTGCGATACAGCACAGCGATCTCGGCGCGTGTGGGCTGGGCGGGGTCTTCATCCAGCAGGCGCTCGATCTCCCCGACCACGAAGCGCGCCTCGGCGTGCTCGTCGTCGAGGTCGTGCAGCTGGATCTGGTCGCCCTGGCCGAGCTCGCTCCACAGCCGCTTGGAGATGCCTCCGCGGTTTTTGGCGATGACCGCGTTGGCCGCCGAGAGGATCGTCTCCGTGGAGCGGTAGTTCTGCTCGAGCTTCACCACCCGCGCATCCGGGAAGTCCTGCTGGAAGTCGAGGATGTTGCGTATGTCCGCCTGCCTGAAGCTGTAGATCGACTGCGCGTCGTCGCCGACCACCGCCAGGTTGCGGTGGCCCAGCGGCCCGGCGTAGCTCGGGCGCTCGCCCGGCAGCGAGGCTCCCCGTTCGATCGCGCCTCCGCCCTCCCGCCCGCCGCCGACGAGCAGCTGCAGCAGCCGGTACTGGGCGTGGTTGGTGTCCTGGTACTCGTCCACGAGCACGTGGCGGAAGGCGTTCGCGTAACGCTCGCGAACCTCCTCGAAGAGCTCCAGAAGGTTCACCGTGCGAACCAGCAGGTCGTCGAAGTCCATCGCGTTCATGCGGTGCATGTCGCGCTCGTAGATGTCGTACACGTCGGCGATCATCTCCTCGAACTGCGAGCCGACGCCCTGGCGGTAGGAGGCGGCGTCGATCAGGCGGTTCTTGGCGGCTGAGATCTGGTTGTGGATCGCTGAGGGCGTAAAGCGCTTGGGGTCGACGCCGACGGCGTCCGCGGAGCGCTTGGTCAGCCGGCGCGCGTCCGCCTGGTCATAGATCGTGAACTGGCGCGTGTAGCCGAGGCGCTGCGCCTCCGCGCGCAGCATCCGCGCACACGCCGCGTGGAAGGTCAGCAGCCACATCCCGCGGGTGCCGTGGCCGAGCAGGCGCTCGACGCGCTCGCGCATCTCGCGCGCCGCCTTGTTGGTGAACGTGATCGCCAGGATCTCGCCCGCCTGTGCCTGGTCGGTGTAGATCAGGAACGCGATCCGGTGCGTCAACACGCGCGTCTTGCCGCTGCCGGCACCCGCCAGGATCAGCAGTGGGCCCTCGCCGTGCGTGACAGCCTCGCGTTGGGGCTCGTTCAGGCCCTCCAGCAGCTCCTGGAGGTGCGCGGCGTGCGGGTTCTCGGGCATCTGCGCCCCAGCATAGATGCGCGCGCAGGCCGAGTGGAACGTCATCACCCACATCCCGCGGGTGCTGTGGCCGAGCAGCCCTTCGACGCGCTCGCGCATCTCGTTGGCCGCCTTGTTGGTGAACGTGATCGCGAGGATCTCGCCCGGCTGCGCCTGGTCGGTGTAGATCAGGAACGCGATCCGGTGTGTGAGCACGCGCGTCTTGCCGCTGCCCGCGCCAGCCAGGATCAGCAGCGGTCCCTCGCCGTGCGTGACGGCCTCCCGATGGGGCTCATTCAGGCCCTCCAGCAGCTCCTGGAGG
>JBOGXX010000190.1:0-3994 GCA_050696475.1 Solirubrobacteraceae bacterium
GGCCGACGGCCGATTTCAGCGAGCCGGACCATTTGGTCCCGGCCTCGGTGACGCCCAGGTGCAGCGGATAGGGGATCTTCTCGGCGAGCATGCGGTTGGAGGCGATCGTGTTGGGCACCGAGGTCGACTTCATCGAGACCTTGAAGTTCTCGAAATCGAGGCTCTCCATCAGCTGGACGGTCTCGATCGCCGCGGTGACCAGCGCCTCCACCGGATTCTCGTACTCGAGCTGGCGCAGGTGCTTGGGCAGCGAGCCGGAGTTGACGCCGACGCGCAGCGGCGTGCCGCGCCGCTTGGCGAGCGCGATCACCTCCGCGACCTTCTCAGGACCGCCGATGTTCCCGGGGTTCAGGCGCACGCAGTGGGCGCCGGCGTCGATCGCCTTCAGCGCGAGCGTGTGGGTGAAGTGGATGTCGGCGATGATCGGGATCGGCGACTGCGCGACGATCGTCCTGAGCGCCTCCGCGTCCTGCTCGCGTGGCACCGCCAGGCGCACGATGTCGGCGCCCGCCTCCGCGACCGTACGGATCTGGTCCATCGTCGCCGGCAGGTTGGCGGTCTCGGTCTTGGTCATCGTCTGCACCGCCACCGGCGCTCCGCCGCCGATCGGAACGGCGCCCACGTGGATCTGTCGCTTGGAGGCCATGGTCTGATTCTACGATGCCGGGCTCGCGCGTCAGCCGCCGAGACGACCGATGTCGTTTCCGATGCCATTGACGACGAGGAACAGCAGCAGCACGATCCCGACAGAGCTGTAGCGGTACATCGCCAGCAACGAGATCCGCTTGCCGCGGAGCTTCTCCGCCAGCGCCCATAGGACGTGCCCCCCGTCCAGCGGGAGGAACGGGAACAGGTTGATCACCGCGAGGATCAACGACAGGTACCCGAGGAAGACAAGCGCGAGGCCCGGCCCGGCGGCGACGGTCGCGTGGGCGTCCTGGGTGATGCCGATGATGCTCGAGATCTGCTTGCGCGCTTTCGAGCTCGTGAGCGCGTGGACGAAGCCGGTGAGGGTCTCTGTGGTCGTGTGCCACATCTCGCCGAGCGCTGCGCCGGAGGCGGAAAGCGCTCCGAAGGACTTCGGCGCGGCGCCGAAGTCGAATCCGATCAGCATCCGCTTGAATTCCTTGCTGTAGCGGGGGTAGACGGAGAGCGCGACGACGCGCCCGCCGCGGCGCACGGTCAGGTGCACGGGAGTGCTCGCCCGGCAGCCGTCGACCTGGGCGCCCGCGCAGCGGTGCAGGGCGATCGCCGCCTGCGCTGAGCTGACGGTGGCGCGCCGGCCTTCGACCGTGAGCAAGCGGTCGCCCCGTCGCAGCACGCCGTCGGCGGGCGCGCCGCGTTCGATCCTCTGCACCGAGGTGGTGGCGACGAGCGTCTGCACGGAGGGGTCGAGGTTTTCAAGCGCGTTGGCGCCGTTGAGGCTGCCGGTGAACAGGATCGCCCAGAACAGCGCGAAGGCGATCACGATGTTCACGCCCGGGCCGGCCAGGATCACCGCGATTCGCTTCCACGGCGCCTGGTTGTAGTAGGCGCGCCTCAGAATCTCAGGATCGAGCGCCGGGGGCTCCTCTGCGCTTGCATCCTCGCTCCCGATGTATTCCGACTCCCCCGTGCCGGGCGTCACGCCCGCCACCGCCGTGGACGGCTGCGGCGCCTCGAGCTCCTCGGGGTTCATGCCGGTGATCTTCACGTAGCCGCCGAACGGCAGCGCCCCCAGCGCGTACTCGGTCTCGCCGCGTTTGACGCGCAGCAAGATCGGCGGGAAGAACAGCGAGAAGCGCTCGACGCGCATCCCCACAGCCTTTGCAACGGTGAAGTGCCCGAGCTCGTGGAGCACGATCAGGAGCATGATCCCGAGGATGGTCAGCACCCAGCTCATGCGATCAGTTTGGCAGGCGCGCCCGAGCGGCCCTGGTCGTGGGATCTACACATAGTGGTAGAATCGCCCACTATGGCATACATCGTGGCGAGACCGCATTCGACGTGGGAGATCCGCGAGTCGCGTGCGACGCCGGCGGGGCCGCGCGGGCGCACGCTGGCCACGTTCCGGGTGCTGACCGACGATGTCGTCGCGCACGCCGGGGCTCGCTCCTCGCAGAAGCTGCAGGCGCGCGAGCTCCGTGCCGCCGCAGTGCGGGCGGGCGCGCCGGTGGCGGCTCCCCGCCCCAATCAGGCTGCAGGCGAGCTCTTGGCGGAGCTGGCACAGGGCGCAGAGCCGCGGCCCGTCCTCAGAAAGCTGCTCTTGGACGCGATCGCTCCAGGCATGGCTGAACCGGTCTCCGACAGCGCCCGCTCGGCGATGCGCTGGATCGGCGTCTCGCCGGGCGATCGCGGCGAGACGCTGCGCGACCTGCTGCTGCTGAGCGATCGCCTGCCGGGCATCGCCGGGCGGCCGGGGCGGGCGTTCCCGCGCATCAGCTCGGCACCGACAGCGGCGCTGGCGGCTTGAGCGAGCCCAGCCTCCCGGAGAAGATCGTGGCGCTCCACGAGCGCCTGGAAACGGTGGGCATCGCGCACGCGTTCGGCGGCGCGCTGGCGCTCGCCTACTACGCGGCGCCACGCGCCACCGATGACGTCGACGTGAACGTGTTCGTAGAGCCGGCTGACGCCGCATCGGTGATCGAGGCCCTCGTCCCCCTGGGCGTGGACGGTCACCTGGACCTGCCGGCGGTGCGTCGAGATGGCCAGTGCCGGCTCTGGTGGGGACGCACGCCCCTCGACCTGTTCTTCGCCTATGACGAGGTCCACGAGGCGATGCGTCGCGAGGCGCGCCTGGTGCCCTTCGGCGAGGAGCGGCTGCCGATCCTCTCCCCCGAGCACCTGCTCGTGTGCAAGGTCGCATTCGACCGGCCGAAGGACTGGCTGGACCTGGAGCAGGTGGTGGTCTGCGTGGAAGACCTCGACATCGCCTCGATCCACGGCTGGCTGGAGCGGATCGTCGGAGTCCAGGACCCTCGTCTGCAGCGCTTCGACGCGACGCTGGCGACGCTCGAAGCCGGCTGAAGCGCCGGTCCGCTCCTGCCGGGGCGCGCTCAGGCGAGTCCGGCGACGGTCTCCCCCGCGAGCGCCCTCGCCTGCCGGTCCGCCTCGTACAGCGACTCGAACGAGCGCACCGGCTCGCTGCCGAGCTCGAAGAGCGCGCGCTCGATCACCTGCGGGATCTCCAGAAAGCGCAGCCGTCCCTCCAGGAACGCGTGCACGGCGATCTCGTTGGCGGCGTTCAGCACACATGGAGCCGTCCCACCCTCGCGCGCGGCTTCACCCGCCAGGCGCAGGCACGGGAAGGCCTCGAGGTCGACCGCCTCGAAACACAGCTGACCGACCGCGGCGAGGTCCAGCGGCGCGATCGGCAGCTCGACGCTCTCTCCGCCGTGCAGCGCGTAGGAGATCGCGATGCGCATATCCGGCGGGCCGAGGTGGACGAGCATCGCGCCGTCGGCGAGCTGCACGAGCCCGTGGACGAGCGACTGCGGGTGCACGACCACGTCGATGCGCTCGTAGGGCGTGCCGAAGAGGTGGTGGGCCTCCATCAGCTCGAGACCCTTGTTCATCAGCGTGGCCGAGTCGATCGTGATCTTGCCTCCCATCGCCCACGTGGGGTGCGCGAGCGCCTGCTTGACGGTGACGTCCTCGAGCTCCGCGCGCCGGCGCCCACGAAACGGCCCCCCGCTGGCGGTGATCGTCAGGCGCTCCACCGATCCGGGAGGCTGCCCGGCGAGCAACTGGTGAAGCGCCGTGTGCTCGGAGTCCACCGGGACGATCCGCGCGCCGGTGGCCTCCGCGAGCGCCGTCACCAGCTCACCGCCGACGACCAGCGACTCCTTGTTGGCCAGCGCCACGTCGATACCCTCGGTGAGCGCCGCGACCGTCGGCACGAGCCCGGCCGAGCCGACGATCCCGTTGAGCACCAGGTCGCAGCGCTCCTCGACGATCAGACGCACGAGCCCGTCGGGGCCGGCGAGCACCTCGCCGTCGGTCCACACATCGGCGG
>JBOGXX010000191.1:0-3592 GCA_050696475.1 Solirubrobacteraceae bacterium
CGAGCTCGCGGCGGAGTGGGAGCCGCTGGTGACATCCACGAGCTATGACCCGCGGCTGGTCCCAGCCGCGGAGAAGGGCTGCGCGATCGCGGGCATGGCGATGACCGAGAAGCAGGGCGGCTCGGACGTGCGCGCCAACACCACGGTGGCGCGGGCGCTCAACGGCGGCGGCCCGGGCGCGGAGTACGAGATCGTCGGGCACAAGTGGTTCTGCTCGGCGCCCATGTCAGACCTGTTCCTGGTGCTTGCGCAGACCGACGATGGCCTGTCGTGCTTCCTGCTGCCGCGCATCCTCCCCGACGGCTCGCGCAACGCATTTCACATCCAGCGCCTGAAGGACAAGCTCGGCAATCATTCGAACGCCTCCTCGGAGGTGGAGTTCCACGGCGCGTGGGCGCGCATGGTGGGCCAGCCGGGACGCGGCGTGCCGACGATCATCGAGATGGTCGGCCACACGCGGCTTGACTGCGTGATCGGCGCGGCCGCGGGCATGCGCTCGGGCGTGGTCAGCGCCACCCACCACGCGGCGCACCGCAGCGCGTTCGGCAAGCTGCTGATCGATCAACCGCTGATGCGCAACGTGCTGGCGGACCTGTGCGTGGAGTCCGAGGCGACGACGGCGCTGGCGATGCGTCTGGCGCGCGCCTACGACGAGGCGCACGGGGACGCAGACGCGGGCGAGGATTCGAGCGATGCCCAGCTGTTCAAGCGCCTGGCGACGGCGGTGGGGAAGTTCTGGAGCTGCAAGCGCGCTCCCAACCACGCGTTCGAGTCGCTCGAGTGCCTCGGCGGTGCGGGCTACATAGAGGAGTCGGGCATGCCACGCCTTTACCGCGAGGCTCCGCTGGCGTCGATCTGGGAGGGCTCGGGCAACGTGATGAGCCTTGATGTGCTGCGTGCGTTGACGCGCTCGCCGCGCTCGCTGGAGGTGTTCTTCGGCGAGGTCGAACTGGCCCGCGGCGCGGACGCCCGCCTCGACGCGCGGGTGGGAGATCTCAAGCGCCAGTTCTCAGAGCCTCAGACGCTCGAGACACGGGCCCGCCGAGTCGTTGAAGGCATGGCGCTGTGCCTGCAGGGTTCGCTGCTCGTCCGCCACGGCGCGCCGGCGGTGGCGGACGCCTTCTGCGCTTCGCGCCTGGCGGGGGAGGCGGGGTTGGAGTACGGCACGCTGCCGGCGGGAGTGGACTTCGAGACGATCATCGAGCGCTCGCGGGTGCACGTGTAGCGCCACGCCGGGACCGGGCGCGAGCGCGAGAGCTCTGCTCACGCCTAAAGTCACATCTGCGGGCGACGTGGAGCGATCCGCCCCGGGCCCCGCCGGGGCCTACCATTGACACGAGCATGCGCCCGCGCACCAACTTCCAGCTGGTCCGTCTCTTCGGCATCCGCGTGGGCGTCAGCGCGAGCTGGTTCGTGGTGCTGTTCTTCCTGATCTACTGGCTGTCGCACACGTATTTCCCGGAAGTCATGAACGGCTCGCAGAGCACCGCCTACGTGATCGCGGTGCTGGGCGCGGTCGGCTACTTCGCCTCACTGATCCTGCACGAGCTGGGGCACGCGCTGGTCGCAAGACGCCTGGGCATACCGATCGCCGGCATCGACCTGTGGTTCTTCGGCGGCCTCTCGCAGATGCGTCGCGAACCGCACAGCGCCGGTGAGGAGTTCATGGTGGCGGTCGCAGGGCCGCTGGTGACGCTGGCGCTGTTCGGCGTATGCCTCGGTGCGGTCTACCTGCTGGCCAGCAGCGGCACGGTGAGCGACGTGACGCTGACGCGCGAAGGCGTCAAGACGACGCCCGTGCTGGCGTTGATCGGCTGGCTCGGCTTCGTCAACGCGGCCCTGTTCGTGTTCAACATCATCCCCGCGTTTCCGCTCGACGGCGGACGGATCGCACGGGCGTTCATCTGGTGGCGCACCGATGACCGCAACCGTGCGACCCACGCCACCGGGCGCTCCGGACAGGCGTTGGCGCTCGCGCTGGGACTCGTGGGGCTTTGGTCGTTCGCCAGCGGTGGCAGCTTTCTAGGCCTTGTGACGATGATGCTCGCGTTCTTCCTCTATCAGGCCGCCAGCGCCGCCGTGCTCCAGGGGACGCTGGGCAGGCGCATCCAGAACATAACCGTCGGCGACATCATGGACCGCCAGCCGGTGACGATCCCCGCGGAGGCGAGCCTCCTGGACGTCCAGGAGCAGTTCTTCCTGCGCTACCGCTGGCCGTGGTTCGCGGTCGTGGACCCGGCGCGCCATTTTCTCGGGGTGGTTCGACAGCAGCGGGTGGACAGCGAGATCGCCGCCGGAAGGCCCGCGCTGGCGGTCGTTGACGTGCTGGAGGAGGACATGCCCGTGCGGATCGGCGAAGAGGCGCCCCTGGAATCGCTTTTGGGATCCGAAGGCCTGGGCCGCCTGGGCGCGATGGTGGCGGTTGACAAGGACGGCGTCCTGCAGGGTGTGGTCACGCTGGCGCAGGTGCGCCAGGCGCTGCGTCCGGCCTCCTCGACACGCCCGGCTACGTGACGAGCCGCGCGCTCGTTATAGAGTCCCTGCTCGCACACCTCCAGCAGCCCCCTCCCCAGCAGCCCGTTTTTTTCTCCAGCCCCTCCAACAGCGACACCAGGGAGCCATGCCAGAACACGACGTCTTGATCATCGGGGCCGGTCTCGCAGGCCAGCGCGCAGCGCTCGCGGCGGTGCAGACGGGAGCGAACGTGGCGATCATGAGCAAGGTCCACCCGGTGCGCTCGCACTCGGTGGCCGCCGCAGGCGGCATCAACGCGGCGATCAGTGTCGACGACGACTGGCGCTCGCATGCCTACGACACGGTCAAGGGGTCGGATTTCCTCGGCGACCAGGACGCGATCGAAGTGATGTGCTCGGAGGCGCCCGCAGAGGTCATGCACCTGGAGCACATCGGCGTCACCTTCCACCGCAACGACAAGGGCGAGATGGACCTGCGTGCTTTCGGCGGGGCCTCGATGAAGCGCACCGCTTACGTCGCGGACATCACCGGCCAGGCGCTGCTGCACGTGCTCTACGAGCAGCTGCTCAAGCACCACGAGACGGTGGCGCGCTACGAGGAGTGGTTCACCACCTCGCTGCTGCGAGACGAGCAGGGCCGCTGCGCGGGCGCGATCGCCCGCGACGTGCGCACGGGGCGCATGGAGGCGTTCACCGCCAAGAACGTGATCCTCGCTTGCGGTGGCGCGGGACAGGCGTACAAGCCGACCACCAACGGCCTGATCGTGACCGGCGACGGGATCGCGATGGCCTACCGTTCGGGCGCGCCGCTGATGGACATGGAGATGGTCCAGTACCACCCCACCTGCCTGGTGGAGACGGGCATCCTGATCACCGAGGGCGCGCGCGGCGAGGGGGCTCACCTGCTGAACTCGAGCGGGGAACGCTTCATGGAGAAATCCGCTCCCAACAAGATGGAGCTCGCCTCCCGCGACGTGGTCTCGCGTGCGGAGCAGATCGAGATCAACGAGGGCCGCGGCGTGGGGACCAATGGAGCGGGCATCTACCTCGACATCACGGTCGTGCCGCGCAAGCGCACCTTGGAGGCGCTGCGCGAGATCGTCAACCTCGGCAAGGAC
>JBOGXX010000192.1:0-2946 GCA_050696475.1 Solirubrobacteraceae bacterium
CACTACGGCAACTCGATCGGCGTGCCTACCGTGGGCGGCGAGGTGTACTTCGAGGCGCCGTACGAGGGCAACTGCCTGGTAAACGCGATGGCGCTCGGCCTGGCGCCGCGTGAGCGGCTCGTGCGCAGCGCCGCCGCAGGGCCTGGCAACCTGCTCGTGCTGTTCGGTGCGTCCACCGGGCGCGACGGCATCGGCGGCGCGTCGGTGCTCGCCTCTGCGGAGCTTGGCGCGCACGGCGAACAGGACAGGCGTCCGACCGTCCAGGTGGGCGATCCGTTCGAGGAGAAGAAGCTGCTCGAGTGCTCGCTCGAGCTGCTGGAGCGCGGCCTGATCGTCTCGCTGCAGGACCTCGGCGCCGCCGGGCTGACCTCCTCGGCGTCGGAGATGGCCTCCAAGGGCGAGGTGGGGATCGACCTCGACGTGGCCAGGGTGCCGCTGCGCGAGCCGGGCATGGAGCCGTTCGAGATCATGGTCTCGGAGTCCCAGGAGCGGATGCTGTGCGTGGTCGAGCCGGTCAACCTCGACGCGGTGCTGGCGCTGTGCGCGAAGTGGGAGGTGGGCGGCGCGGCGATCGGCACGGTCACCGACAGCGGCCGCATGCGCGTGCTGCGCGAGGGCGAGCTCGTCGGCGACATGCCCGTGACCGCGCTGGTCGACGACTGCCCGCTGTATGACATCGAGCCGCGCAAGCCCAGCGGCGCGGGCGGGCCTCTGTATCCGCCGCCGGCGCCCAGCGCCGGCGTCTCGACGCTGGCAACGCCACAGGAGCTGCTGCTCGCGCTCCTGTCATCCCCGAACCTGTCCTCGCGCCGAGCGCTGTTCGAGCAGTACGACTCGATCGTGCAGTCGCGCACGGTACGCCGTCCCGAGCAGGCCGACGCCGCGGTGCTGGCGCTGCCCGACGGCTCGGCGCTGGCGGTGAGCATCGACTGCAACGGTCGGCGCGTCGCCGCGGACCCCTACACCGGCACGGTGGAGGCGGTGCTCGAGTGCGCCGCCAACCTCGCGTGCGTCGGCGCGGAGCCGCTGGGCACGACCAACAACCTCAACTTCGGCAACCCCGAGAAGCCGCACATCGCGTGGCAGCTCTCGGAGGCGGTGCGCGGCCTCGGCGACGCATGCCGCGCGCTGCAGGCGCCGATCGTGGGTGGCAACGTCTCGCTCTACAACGAGAGCGCCAGCGGCCCGATCTACCCGACGCCGGTGATCGGCATGCTCGGCCGCCTGCCCGACGCGCGCCGCTCCGCGCCGCTCGGCTTCCAGCGCGCCGGCGATCACATCGCGCTCGTCGGCCGCTTCGCGCCGTCGCTGCCCGCCGGCGAGCTCGCCAAGCTGCTCGGGGAGCCGCTCCCCGACGGCCTGCCTGCGGTCGACGTGGACGCCGTCCGCGCCGCGCAGAGCACCGTCCGCGAAGCGGTCCGCGACGGCACGCTCTCCAGCGCCCACGACCTCGCCGAGGGAGGGCTGGCGGTGGCGCTGGCCGAGTGCTGCCTCGCCGGCGGGCTGGGCGCGGAGGTCGAGCTGGAGGAGCGGCTCTGGGACCGGCGCGGGCCCGCGCGGGCAAACGCTGAGAACGGCGGGCCGCTCACGCTGAGCGTGACCGCAGCCTTGTTCGGGGAGGGCCCGGGCGGCTTTCTGGTCAGCGGCGGCGCGGAGAGCCTGCGCGAGTTGGCCGAGCGCGCGCCGGTGCCCGTGCGCGTGATCGGCAGGGTCGGCGAGGACGTGTTGAACATCGTCGAGGCGGGCGCCGTGGCCGGCACGATGCTCACGCTCTCGCTCGAGGAGCTGGCAGTCGCCCACGGGGCGCTGGCAGAGCTGTTCAGTTGACCCCTGCTAGCTTGAAGAGCGTGATGCGTGACGGACCGCGCGACGAGTGCGGAGTGTTCGGGCTGTACGCGCCAGGTCACGAGGTGTCGCGTCTGTCCTACTTCGCGCTGTACGCCCTGCAGCACCGCGGCCAGGAGTCGGCGGGGATCGCCGCAGCCGATCGCGGCGGGCACATCATCACGCGCCGCGAGCTGGGGCTGGTCAACCAGGTGTTCACCGAGAACGACCTGCGCACGCTCGCCGGCGAGCTGGCGATCGGCCACGTGCGCTACTCCACCACCGGCTCCAACGCGTGGGAGAACTCCCAGCCGGTGCAGCGCTCGGAGGGCACCAACGGCTCCCACCGCGAGGTCGCGCTCGCGCACAACGGCAACCTGATCAACGCACTGGAGCTGCACGAGGAGCTGCTGGAGCGGGGTGTGACGTTCAGCTCCACCTCCGACTCGGAGATCATCGCCGCGATGATCGCCACACATCCCGCCGAGCAGGTCGAGGACGCGATCGCCGACGTGCTCCCACGCCTGCGCGGCGCCTTCTCGATCGTCGCCATGACCAAGGACCGCGTAGTCGCCTTCCGCGACCCGCACGGCCTTCGGCCGCTGTCGATTGGCGTGCTGGAAGCCGGCCCCGAGCACGTCCAGGGCGTCGCGGGCACCGCGGACGGCTCCGGTGCCAACCGCTACTGCGTCGCCAGCGAGTCGTGCGCGTTCGACATCATCGGCGCCAAGTACCTGCGCGACGTCGAACCCGGCGAGCTGGTCACGCTCGCCGAGGACGGCCTCCAGAGCCGGATCGTGGTGCCCGACGGCCGGCGCGCGCTGTGCGTGTTCGAGTACATCTACTTCGCCCGCCCGGACTCGCGCATGAACGACCAGGTGCTGCAGGTGGCGCGTGGGCGCATGGGCGAGATCCTCTGGCGCGAGGCGCCTGTGGAGGCGGACCTGGTGATCGCGGTGCCCGACTCCGGCAACCCCGCAGCGCGCGGTCTCGCGCGCGCGGCCGAGCTGCCCCAGGACGACGGCTTCGTCAAGAACCGCTACGTCGCGCGCACGTTCATCCAGCCCGGGCAGGAGCTGCGCAAGCACGGGCTGCGGCTGAAGTTCAACCCGTTGCCAGAGG
>JBOGXX010000193.1:0-6167 GCA_050696475.1 Solirubrobacteraceae bacterium
CTGCTGCACATCGCCGTCGAGCTCGAGAAGCGGGCGCTGGACGACGAGTACTTCACCTCGCGCAAGCTCTACCCCAACGTCGACTTCTACTCCGGGCTGATCTACGAGGCGCTCGGCCTGCCGGTGGCGATGTTCCCGGTGATGTTCGCGATCGGGCGCACCAGCGGCTGGATCGCGCAGTGGAAGGAGATGGTCGAGGACTCAGAGCAGAAGATCGCGCGTCCGCGCCAGATCTACACCGGCGAACGCGACCTGGACTACGTGCCGATCGAGCAGCGCTAGAGCACGAGCGTGGCGCCGTGCTCGCGCAGCCACGCGCGGTCGCGCCGGTAGCCGGGCCAGCGTTGCGCCACCAGCGCCCAGAAGCGGGGCGAGTGGTCGGCAACCTCCAGGTGGCAGACCTCGTGCCAGACGACGTATTCGAGCACGCTCTCGGGCGCCAGCAACAGCCGCCAGTTGAAGCTCATGCGCCGGTTCGCCGAGCAGGACGCCCAGCGGGTGCGCTGGCCGCGGATGTCCAGGCCGCTGTAGGAGCTGCCCGCCGCCTCGCTCGCGCGATCCAGGCGCGGGACGATCTCGGCGCGTGCCGCGCGCCGGTAGAAGCGCTCCAGGGCGGGACGGGGGTCCCCTGCCGGCACCAGCAGCCGCTCGCCGTCGCGGTGCACGCGCGCGCGGCCGGACTGGGCCACCAGCTCGAGTGAGCTGTCGAGATATGGCACGGTGCCCGCCCGGGCGGCCACACGCTCGAGCACGTCGCGCGCCTCCCGCAACCGGCGCTCGATCCACGGGCGCAGCTCGCTGACGGCCGCCGCCGCCGCGCGCTCGGGTGTGTGGCGCGGGAGCACCACCTCCACCCCGGTGTGCGCGTGGACGTTGACCCGCACCCGCCGCGCACGCGCAGAGCGTCGGACCGTGTACGGGATCGCGGGTCTCTGCGCGGGAGCGCTCATCGCGCCAAGCCTACGCGCCGTCGCGGGCGGGACGGGTGGCAAGGCCGGCGGCCCGGCCATACCCTTCAACCGTGCCGCCGCAGCCGTCAGAGCCCGGGCAGCCCCGAGACCCGACCTTCGACGAGGAGCTGCTGCTGTGGTTCGACGACGAGCCGCAGCGTGTTCGGGCGGCGGATGCCCTGCGCGTGCGCGAGATCGCCGCCGAGTTCGCCCGGGGCTTCGACGCGCTCGCGGGCATCGGGCGCGCGATCACCGTGTTCGGCTCCGCGCGCACCCCGCCCGAGCATCCCCACTACCGGCTCGCGCTGGAAATCGGCGCCGAGCTGGGCGGCGCCGGCTATGCGGTGATCACCGGTGGCGGCGGCGGGATCATGGAGGCCGCCAACCGGGGCGCGCGCGAAGCGGGCGCGCTGTCGATCGGCTGCAACATCGAGCTGCCCCACGAGCAGGCGCTGAACCCGTATGTGGACATCGGGCTGCGCTTCCGGCACTTCTTCGCGCGCAAGGTGATGTTCGTGCGCTACGCCGGCGCGTTCGTGATCTTGCCGGGCGGCTTCGGCACGATGGACGAGCTGTTCGAGTGCCTGACGCTGATCCAGACGATGACGATCCGTCACATGCCGGTGGTCCTCGCCGGTGACGGTGAGTGGGACGGGCTGCTCGAGTGGCTGCGCAGCCGGCCGCTGTGCGACGGGCGGATCGACGCCTGCGACCTCGAGCAGCTGCATCTCGTCAGCGAGCCTGCGCAGGTCCGCGCGATCGTCGATGCGGCAGATGCACGCAGGCGCGCGTACGGACGCTCACAGCGCCGCCGCGGCGAGCGCTAGGCGCTCGACGGCTCGCCGCGCACAGCCGATCCGGCGCCGACGGCGCCGGGGATCGAGCCGGGATCGACGGACCTCTCCCACGGCTTGACCAGCTTCAGCGCGCTGAGGATCGCGCGCGTGGCGGGCGACCGGTTGAGCGTGTAGAAGTGGATCCCGGGCGCACCCGCAGCGAGCAGCTCCGCGCATTGCAGCGTGGCGTAGGCGACGCCGAAGTCGAGCACCGCCTCGGGATCCTCGCCGCGCGCGTGCAGCTCGCAGCGCAGCTCGTCTGGAATCGACGCGCCGCACATGCTCGCCATGCGCTCCACCTGGCCCACCCTGGTGATCGGCATCACGCCAGGGATGATCGGCACCTCGATCCCCGCCGCGCGTGCGCGCTTGACGAAGTCGAAGTAGCAGGCGTTCTCGAAGAACAGCTGCGTGATCAGGAAGTCCACGCCGGCGGCCACCTTCTCGCCCAGGTGGCGCAGGTCCGCCTCGGGACTCTCAGCGTGGATGTGCGTCTCGGGGAAGCACGCCGCCCCGATCGCGAACGGATAGCCGTCGAGGATCAGCGAGACCAGTTCGCTCGAGTACTCCAGGCCGCCATCCGTCCTGATCCATCCCTGCTCCCCCGCCGGCGGGTCACCGCGCAGCGCGAGCACGTTGTCGATGCCCGCGTCTCGCATCTCCTCGAGCGTCGCGCGCAGCTGCTCCGTCGTGGCGCCCACGCACGTGAAGTGGGCCATCGCCTCCAGGCCATACTGCTCGCGGATCCGCTTGACGATCTCGATCGTCTTCTCCCTGGTCGACCCGCCCGCACCGTAGGTGACCGATACGAACGACGGCTCGAGCGTCTGCAGCTCGGCCAGCGCCGCATACAGGTTGCGCTCGCCGTCGGCTGTTTTCGGGGGAAAGAACTCGAACGAGAACACCGGCGTTGGCGGAGCCTGATCGGCCAGTATCTGATCGATGCGCATCCCGTGATTATGCAGCCCAGCGCTCGGGCTCACCGGCGATCCGGCGGGCCTCCCCGAGCGCCTCGAGGTGAGTCAGGTAGCAGAGGGTCTCCGACAGCAGCCAGTGCGCGTTCTCCCGCGAGAGCGAGTCGCCGTAGACGTATGGGACCACCTGGAAGCCCGTGAGCTCGCGCCCGTCCAGAGCGCCACGCATCCGCTCCAGACGCTCCTCCACGAGCGTGCGGTTGCCGCGGATGTGCGCGTGCACGTCGGTGAAGGTGCGCCCGTGCCCGGCCAGGCACAATCGTGCGCCGAGCCCCTCCACGACGTCCAGGGAGCCCAGGAACTCGCCGACGGGGTCGGGTGAGTAGCCATAGTCGAAGTACAGCGAGATGCGCCCCAGCAGGTGATCTCCGGAGATCAGCAGCCGGCGCTCGGGCTGGAACAGGCACACGTGCGAAGGAGCGTGGCCCGGCGTCTCGTAGGCGACCCACTCCCCCAGGTCGCTCCGGACCGTGACGCCCGCCAGGAGCTCGCGGTCGGGCTCGATCGGACCGGCGATGCCCGACCCGCGGCTGCTGCGCTCGGCCGCGTAGCGCCGCAGCGGCTCCTCCGGGACACCGCTCTGACGAGCGACCTCCAGTCGTCTGGCGAACACCGCGTCGGGATCCTCGATCATCCGGTTGAGATGCTCGTGGTTTGGGTGCATCCACAGCTCGCAGCCGGCGCGCTCGATCACCGTGGGCGCCTGGCCGCAGTGGTCGCTGTGAGCGTGCGTGCACACCACCAGCCGCGCATCCTCCAGGCGCAGGTTGCACATCTCCAGGGCGCGCTCGAGGTGCGAGATCGAATCCAGCTGGTGCATACCGGTGTCGAACAGCACGAAGCCGTCATCCGAGTTCACCGCCCAGGCGTTGCAGTGGGGCACGCCCGGCCAGGGCAGCGGCAGGCGCAGGCGGAAGAGCCCCGGCAGCACACGCTCGCCGCGCCCCAGCTCGCGTCTGCTGAGCGCATCGGGCATGCGGCGGAGACTAGACTAAGGCTGTCCAGCGGCGTAAGGGAGGCGGCATGACAGAGCGGGAGAGTGCCAGCGAGGCGAGCACCAAGGTGCAGGAGGTCGCCGCCAACATGCAACAGGCCGCGGCCACGCGCAAACGCATCACCGGGCGCAAGGCGGAGTCGATCGCGCGGCGCTACTTCGCGGCGATCGACGCACGCGATCTCGATCAGGCGCTCGCGCTGTGGGCCGATGGCGGGCGCGAGAACGTTCGCGGCCAGGTGGACACGCAAGCGCCGGACGGCGTGCGCGCGTTCATCGGCGGGCTGCTCGACGCGATCCCCGACCTGAGCATGCAGGTGCTCTCGACGACGACCGAGGGCGACCGCTGCGGCGTTCAGTGGCGGCTCACCGGCACCTTCGCCGGGCCCGGGCAGTTCGGCGGCGTGGCGCCCACCGGCAATCCGATCGAGCTCGAGGGCTTCGACCTGATCACCGTGCGCGACGGGCTGATCCAAAGCAACGACGCGTTCTCGGACACCACGACGTTCGCGCGCCAGATCGGCATGCTGCCGTCACAGGGCTCGCGGGCGGAGCAGCGGATGACGGGTGCGTTCAACGCCAAGACCCGCCTCGGCGCCCGCCTCGGCGCCGGCGAGGCGGAGCTGCTCGCCGAGGGTGTGTGGGTGCTCCAGGGCGAGCCCGGGCACTGCAACGTGTACCTGCTCGAGGACGACGGCGGCGCGACGCTGTTCGACGCGGGCGCGCGCACGATGACGCGTGCGGTCGCCAGCGCCGGCGCAAAGCTCGGCGGCATCCGTCGCGTGGTGCTCGGCCACGGGCACACCGATCATCGCGGCGTCGCACCGGCGCTGGGCGTGCCCGTCCTGTGTCACCCCGACGAGATGCAGGACGCCGAAGGCAGCGGCGGCTTTCGCTACTGGCCCGACGGCCTCGCCGGGCTGCCCATGCCGCTGCGCCAGTTCCACCGCCTGCTGCACCGATTTGCGTGGGACGCAGGTCCCGTGAAGATCGCCGACACGCTCACCGAGGGCGACACGGTGGCGGGCTTCAGCGTGATCGAGCTCCCCGGCCACGCGCCGGGCCAGATCGGGCTGTGGCGTGAGTCAGACCGCCTGGCGCTGAGCAGCGATTGCTTCTACACGCTGGACTTGTGGGGCCGCGGGTGCGCACCGCGACTGCCGGAGCGGATCTACAACTTCGACACCGAGCAGGCGCGCGCAAGCATCCGCAAGCTGGCGGCGCTGGAGCCGGCCGCTGCGTGGCCGGGGCATGCCAAGCCTGCTACCGGCGACGTGCGCAGCCAGCTCGAACGAGCCGCCGACGCGCGTTAGCGTGGCCAGGCGCAGCCGCCGGCGCGAGCAGCTGACGGCGCCCAGCAGCGACTACACCGACCCACAGGGCAACGTGCTGACGCTGCGCGGGTCGCTGACGCCGGGATCCCGGCGCGATTACGCCGAGGCGCTGGCCGGAGCCGGTAGCCGGCCGGCGAGCACCCGGGAGGACGCCTGGCAGCGTGCCGTGGAGTTGCTGTTCGAGCGCCTGGCCGTGCGCTGGGTGATCGCCGGAGCGCCGATCGAACGTCAGCGCGAGCTGCTTGCGCGCCTGCGTGTCGCCTCCGCCGAGGAGCGCCTGTGGGTGCGCGGGGCGTTGCGCGAGCACTGCGCCGAGCATTTCCCCGACGTGCGGGCCCCCTGAGCCGGCGGTGCGGCGCGGCGCATCTTCCGGGCGCCTAATCTGTTTGGGCAGTGGTGACCAAGTCCGTCGCAGAGCGTCGCTGGGATCGGCGAACCTTCATCAAGCAGGGCGCGCTCGCCGGCGCGAGCCTCGCGGGCCTGCGCCCGTCCCACGCACGCAAGCGCGCCAAGCACAGGCGCCGGCGCGTGAGCCCTGGGCACCGCGCGCGCGCCTCCGCGCCGAACATCCTCACGATCATCGTCGACCAGCTGCGCACGCCCGTGTGGATGCCGGCGGCCGCTGTCGCGTCGTCGGTGATGCCCAACCTCGAAGCGCTCAGCGCCCGTTCGGTGAGCTTCGCGGGCCACTACACCGCGGCCAACGACTGCTCGCCCTCCAGAGGCGTGCTGCTTACCGGGCTCTACGCCCACCAGACGGGTGTGATGATCACCGGCGCGGGCTGGCTGGACCCGCGCTTTCCGACCTGGGGAACGCTGCTGCGGAGGATGGGCTACGAGACCGCCTACTACGGCAAGTGGCACCTGAACCCCAACCGCGACGCGTCGCTGGCGCAATACGGGTTCTCCGGCGGGACCTATCCCTCGCCGAACGGCTCCCCCGGGCAGGGCACAGTGGTCGACCCGACGACCACCGGACAGTTCATCGACTGGTTCGAAGGCCACGCGGGCAAGGCGCCGTGGGCGACGACCGTTTCGTTTGTGAACCCGCATGACATCGCATGGTGGCACCGCTACAC
>JBOGXX010000194.1:0-4928 GCA_050696475.1 Solirubrobacteraceae bacterium
GTCCGTGGGGAACAACGGGCGGATCGGGCGGTCGATCATGCGAGCGGTGAGCGTGCCCTTCTCGCCGGGTCGACCCTCGCGCTTGAAGAACGAGCCGGGGATCTTGCCCGCGGCGTACATGCGCTCCTCGACATCGACGGTGAGCGGCATGAAGTCTGTGTCGCGGATTCCGCCCGCGACGGCGGTGCACAGCACCATCGTGTCGCCCTGGCGAACGACCACTGCACCGGAGGCCTGCTTGGCCATCCTCCCGGTCTCAAACGAGATCTCGCTACCGGCGATCTCCACGGAGACCCGCGTAACGGCGTCACTACTCATAGTCACTGCCTTCCTGTTCCGCCCGTCGGTCGGCGGTCCGTTTCTCTTTTCTCTTTTCCCGAACGGATCGAGCTTAGCGGACTGAGATTGCGGGCAACGCTCAGGCGCCCGCCGCGGCGAGGCCCTCGCGCAGCAGCTCAACCCCCGGCAGCTCCCCGGGCGAGTCGGCCTGGAAGCTCCAACGCACGACCCCGTCAGGGCCGGTGATCACGAGCGCCCTCTGCGGGAAGCCGCCGGGGTGAAGGACGCCGAACGCGGCGCACGCGGCGCCCTTGGGCTCGAAGTCCGAAAGCTGCTCGCCGCCGAGGCCCAGCTTCTGCTTGAACGCGCTCTGCGCCCAGGTGGAGTCGCAGGAGACGCCGTAGAGCGCGTCGCCCCTTCCCTCGAGCTCGCCGCGTAGCTCCTCATAGAGCTGCAGCTGATCGGTGCACACCGGGCTGAAGGCGAACGGATAGAAGACGAGCACGCTCGTGCGGCCCTGCAGGTCGTGCCCGGTGAAGCTCTCGCCGTCGGCGCGGGCGAGCGTGAAGCTCGGAGCCGGCGTGCCGGGAGCGAGCACCGCCATCGCTAGCGACGAAGACCCAGCTCTTTGATGAGGGCGCGGTAGCCCTCGAGGTCGCGACGCTGCAGGTACGCGAGGAAGCGCCGGCGGCGCCCGACCAGCATCAGCAGGCCGCGGCGGGAGCTGTTGTCCTTGTCCTGGGCGCGCAGGTGCTCGGTCAGGTGGTTGATGCGCTCGGTCAGCAGGGCGATCTGGACCTTCGTGTTGCCCATGTCGCTCTCGCCGGAGCCGAACTTGGCCGCCAGCTCGCGCTTGCGCTCGGTGGTGATTGCTGCCATCGCGCAGGCACCGTAGCAGACCCCGGGCGCCCAACCGGCCCGCGCCGGCAAGGCGATCGGCAGCCTCCGCGCCTGGCTGCAGCGGGTGCCTTGGCCCTACCCGGCGATCTCGCGCGTGCGCTGCACGTCGCGGCGCATCTGCTCGACGAGCGCCTCAGCGCTGTTGAAGCGCCGCTCCCCGCGCAGGCGCTCGAGGAAGCGCAGACGCAGCTCGCTGTCGTAGAGCTCGCCCCGGAAGTCCAGCACGTAGGCCTCGATCAGCTCACCGCGCCCCGTGTTGAACGTGGGACGCACGCCGATGCTGACGGCAGCCGCGCGGTCGGTGAACGAGTCGCTCTGCGCGATGCACGCGTAGACGCCGTGGCCGGGGCAGGCGAGCGTCTCGTCGGGCACGAGGTTGGCGGTCGGGAAGCCCAGTTCGCGCCCGCGCTCATCGCCGCGCACGACCTGCCCGCCGAGCTCGAAGCTCGCGCCCAGCAGCCGCCCGGCCTCGGCCACCTCGCCGGCGAGCAGCAGACCGCGGATGTGGCTGGAGGAGACGACCTCGCCGTCCACCTCCAGCAGCGGGTGAACGACGGTGCGAAAGCGCTCGTCCGCTGAGAGCAGCGTCGAATCCCCCAGTGCTCTGTTGCCGAAGCGAAAGTTCTCGCCGATCGCCACCGCCCTGGCGCCGAGCGCGCCGACGAGCACGTCGTCGATGAAGGCCGCGGCCGAGCGGGCTGCGAAGGCGTCGTCGAAGGGGATCACGATCAGCTCGCTCACGCCGAGATCCGCGACCAGCTCCGCCTTGCGCCTGAGCGTCGTGAGCAACTTCGGTGTGTGTTGCGGAGAGACCACAGAGACCGGGTGCGGGTCGAAGGTCAGCACGCTGTGCGAGCCCTTGATCACCTCGCGATGGCCCAGGTGCACGCCGTCGAAGGTGCCCACCGCCACCGTGCGCTCGATTCCGTGCTCCACGTCGGGCAGGCGAGTGACCTTCACGGCCGCAGAGACTATTGCCCGCCGGCCCGCGGCGAAGGCGCGCCCCGGACGAGCTCGAGCGCGCGCTCCAGCGCGATCAGCGGCGGACGCTCCCATGCCCGCCCGCGAGCGGGCAGCGCGACCGCGTCGGCGACGTCGAACGGGCCGACCGCGGTACGCCTGAGCTCCAGGCAGTAGGCGTCGCCGAGATCGGCGATCAGCGAGCGCACGTACGTGCCCGAGCTGCACTCGATCGCGAACGCGGCGCGCGTAGGCCGGCCCGAGGGCTCGACGCCGGAGGGCGGCTCGGGGTCGCGCCAGAGCTGCTCGAACCGGTGAACGGTGATCACGCGCTCGGGCATCCGGAAGCTCTCGCCGCGACGCGCCCGCTTGTACGCGCGCTCGCCGTCGATCTTCACCGCCGAGTAGATCGGCGGGCGCTGGCGCAGCTCGCCGGTCGCGAGCTCCGGCGGGTCCGGCGGCAGCCGCCCGGTGAAGGTGATCTCGCCCTCGGTGTCGCCCGTGCTGGACAGCGCGCCTAGTCCCGCCACGGTCTCATAGCTCTTGGGCAGTGCCATCAGCGCGCTCTGAGCTTTTGTCGCCTTTCCCACGAGCAGGAGCAGCAGGCCTGTCGCGAAAGGGTCGAGCGTGCCCGCGTGGCCCACGCGGGCGAACCGCGCGCCGGGCTCACGTGGCAGCACGCGGCGCACCGCAGCCACGACGTCATGGGAGCTCAACCCCGCGGGCTTGTCTATCAACAGGACGCCGTCCATTGCGCGCCATCATCGCGCATCGCGGCCGTCAGCCGAGGATCTTGAAGGCAACGCTCCGCGTGCGCCCGCGGTGGCCGTCCTCGCTCGGCGTCGCCAGCAGCAGATAGCTGCCCGGCGCCAGCCTGCGCCCCGCCAGGCGGCCGCTGAAGTGGAAGCTGTTCGCCCCCTCCACGCCGGCCCTGGCGAAGCTGCCGGCGAGCGTCACCGTGCGCTTGCAGGCGCGCGCGTGGCGGTTCGCTGCAGTCTGCGCGACGCAGCGCCCGCCCCGCGCGATGCGCCCGCTCACACGCCGTGTGACCTTGAAGCGCACCGTCGCCGGCTCGTTGAGGGTGAAGCTGACCCGCGCGCCGGTGCGCTTGCGTCCCTTCGCCGTGTGCATCGCCTTGGCGGTCGCGCTCGGCCCGCTGGCCGCGGCGAGGAACGTCGCGGGCGAGACCCGCAGAGCGCTCAGCGCGATTGGCACCGACGCCGTGGTGCCGTGCGAGCTGAAGCCCTTCACGCCCCCCGAGCCGCCACCGCTCCCGGAGCCGCTCGGCGGGGCTGGCGCGGCGACCGTGACCGAGGACGTGCCCGTGCTCGGGTGATAGTCGTTCGATGGCCGGTAGCTGGCCGCGAGCGCGTCCGGGCCGGTGGGCAGCGCGCTGGTCGTGCACTTCGCCCGCAGGGCTCCTTCGACGCTCGCCAGGGGGACATCTTCACAGCCGGCGATCGTGCCGCCGCCTTCCAGCGCGAAGGAGACGCCGCCTGCCGGCGCAGGCAGCGCGGGGGTGCCGGGCGCCGCGGCGACCGTCGCGGTGAGCGTCACCGGCTCGCCGGCCGTGGCACTCGCGGGCGCGGCGGAGAGCGTGGTCGTGGAGCCGGCCAGCAGTTCCACCGCGCCGACGTCGCAGCTGGCGCCCGCCAGCGACGGGCGCGGAATCCCGCGCTGGTCGGTCGTTCCTTCGCACAACGCCACGCGCTTGCCGTCGATCTCCGCGCTCGCAGCGGCGGGGATCCGTTCCAGCAGCACGCTGCCCGCTCCTGGCAGCTCGGTTTCCGTCGGCCCGCCGTTGTTCGTCAGCGGCCCCAGGTCGATGCTCGGGGAGTTGGAGATGCTCGTGGGGGCGGAGAATCCGCAGGTCGCGTCGCTGGCGACGTTGTAGCCGTCATCCGTCACGGAGCTGGAGCAGTCTTGTTCTCCGTTGCCCGCCACGACGCTCGCAGCCAGCACGGTGCTGGCACCATTGACGCTCCCCGCCCCATAGCGTTGGTTGCCCGAGACGGTGCTGTCGGCGACGGTGACGCTCGCGCCCGGGCCTTCACTGAGCACCCCGTACCAGTTGGCGGAGATCGTGCTCGCCGTGATCGCGATCGTCGCGGACTGAGCGAACACCCCGCCGTCCCCCGCCATGGGCGCGACTTCGCCGCCGTTGTGCGAGATCGTGCTTGCGGCGATGGTCGTGGTCCCGCCCACGCTGTACACCCCAAAATATTCGTTTTCTGAGATCGTGCTGCCGGTGATGGTGGTGTTGGCAGTTTCGTAGCTCTCAATCCCACTGCCATTGTGCGAGATCGTGCTGGCGGTGATCGTGAGGGATTCGGAGTCGAAGTCCGCGTACACCGCCTGCCCTTCGTTGTCTTCGAAGGTGCTGTCAGCGATGGTGAGGCTGCCGCCGCCGTCCAGCCCGTACTCGCTGTTGTCTGAGATCCTGCTGCCGGTGATCGCGACGCTCCCGTAGCCTTCCACCCCGGTGCTGTTGCCCGTGATCGTGCTGTCGGTGATCGCGAAGGTCCCGTAGCCTCCCACCCCGTCGCGGCTGCCCGTGATCGTGCTGTCAATGATGCTGGCGGTGGCGCCTTCGTATTCAACCCCGGTGCCTTCGCTGTCTCTGATCGCGAGCTGCGAGAGGGTGGCGTGGACGTTTGCTTCGACGGTGACGGCAGCCGAATCTTCTCCGCTGCCCTCGATCGTGGTGGACGTTCCGCCACTTGCGCCTTCGATCGTCAGGGCCTTGTCGATCACGATGTCTTCCTTGAACGTCCCCGCCCCGACGGAGA
>JBOGXX010000195.1:0-7985 GCA_050696475.1 Solirubrobacteraceae bacterium
ACGTGACGCTGGGAGGCGAGCACGTGGACTACGAGACGGGAGCGGTCTACTGGGGCGAGCCGGGAACCAATGGGCAGCACAGCTTCTACCAGCTGCTGCACCAGGGCACGAAGCTGATCCCGACCGACCTGATCGGCTTCGGCAAGAGCATCAACCCGCTCCGCGACCACCACGACATCCTCTCCTCGAACGTGTTCGCGCAGGCGCAGGCGCTGGCGTTCGGCAAGACGGAGGAGCAGGTCCGCGCTGAGGGAACGCCGGAGGCGGTTGCCCCCCATCGGGTGATGGAGGGCAACCGCCCGACGAACGTGCTGCTGGCGGAGAAGCTCACGCCGGCGATCCTCGGGTCGCTGGTCGCGCTTTACGAGCACAGCGTGTTCACGCAGGGCGTGATCTGGGAGATCGACTCCTTCGACCAGTGGGGGGTCGAGCTGGGCAAGGCGCTCGCGAAGGAGATCATTCCCGAGCTGGAGAGCGAATCCGAGCCGCAACTCGAGCACGACTCCTCCACGAACGCGCTGATCCGCCGCTACCGCGAGCTGAAGACACGGCGATGAGCGCTGCCGAGCAGCCGCCGATCAGAATCGTGCTGGCGGACGTGGACGGCACGCTGGTCACCCAGCAGAAGACCCTCACCGAGCGCGCGATCGCAGCCGTCGCCAGCCTGCGCAAGTCGGGAATCGAGTTCGCGGTGACGAGCGGGCGCCCGCCTAGGGGCATGTCGATGCTGATAGAGCCGCTCGCTTTGAGCACGCCGATCTCGGCTTTCAACGGCGGGCTGATCGTGCACCCGGACATGTCGGTGGCCGAGCAGCGCACGATCTCCGAGGAGGTGGTGCCGGGGGCAATCGAGCTGTTGGGCGAGCAGGGCCTCGACGCGTGGCTTTACACCGGCGCCGACTGGCTGGTGCGCGACCCGCAGGCGCCGCACGTGGACCGCGAGGCGAGCACGGTGCAGTTCGCGCCGAAGGTGGTGCAGAGCTTCGACGGGGTGAGAGACGTGGCGAAGATCGTAGGGATCTCAGACGACCAAGACCGGGTGGCTGCCGCTACCGCCAACGCGCGCGAGAGGTTCGGCGACCAGGTCTCGGCGGCGCAGTCCCAGCCCTACTACCTGGACATCACCCACCCGCTGGCGAACAAGGGTGAGGTGGTGAACTACCTCTCAAAGCACCTCGATATACCCCCTGAGCAGTGCGCGACGATCGGCGACATGCCAAACGACGTGCTGATGTTCGCGCGCTCAGGCCTCGGCATCGCGATGGGCAACGCCAACCGCGAGGTGCAGCGCGCGGCGCGCCACGTGACGGCGTCCAACGACGACGAGGGCTTTGCGAAGGCGATCGAGCGCTTCGTGCTGGGCCTGGAGAGCTGATGACGAGCATCCGCGAGGCGACGTTCGAAGTGCTGCGCGCGCACGCCATGACGCGCATCTTCGGCAACCCGGGCTCGACGGAGCTGGGAATGCTGACGGGCTTTCCGGAGGACTTCAGCTACGTGCTGGGCCTGCAGGAGCTGGTGGTGGTGGGCATGGCGGACGGATTCGCACAGGCGAGCGGGACGGTGGGTCACGCCAACCTGCACACCGCGCCGGGCGTGGGCAACGCGATCGGCGGCATCTTCAACGCTCGGGCGAACAAGTCGCCGCTGCTCGTCACCGCCGGCCAGCAGGTGCGCGCACAGATCACGATGGAGGCGAACCTCACCAACCGCGATGCGGCGGTCGTTCCTTCGCCGTATGTGAAGTGGAGCCACGAGCCGCCGCGCGCGGAGGACGTCCCGCAGGCGCTGGCGCGCGCGATCCACCACGCGTCGCTGCCACCGCGCGGCCCGGCGTTCGTGTCGATCCCGATGGACGACTGGGACCAAGAGGCGGACGAGGATGCTTATAGGAGCGCGCTCTCGCGCGCTGTGCGGGGCGGCGCGGTTGCCGACCGTGGCGCGCTGGATGCCGTGGCACGGCGCCTGGAACAGGCGCGTAACCCCGTGTTGATCGCGGGCCCGGACATCGATGCGAGCGGCGGCTGGGACGACGCGGTGGCGCTGGCCGAGCGCCAGCGCCTGGAGGTGTGGGCAACGCCGGCGACGGGTGGCGGACGGATCGGCTTCCCGGAGGATCACTCCAACTTCGCGGGCGTGCTGCCGCCGGCGATCGCGGCGGTCTCGGAGACGTTGAAGGGCCACGACCTGATCCTCGTGGTCGGCTCCTCGGTGTTTCCGTACTACCCATACCTGCCGGGCGCGCTGCTACCGGAGGGTGCTGAGCTGGTGCAGCTGACTAGCGATCCGGACGAGGCGGCCCGGGCGCCGATGGGCGAAGCGATCCTCGGCGAGGTCGCCGGCTCGCTGCGTGTGCTGGTGGAGCTGGTCGCTGCGAGCGCGCGCGAGGCGCCGCAGCCGCGCGCGCTTGCGGGCGAGCCGGCGCGGAGCGATCCGATCAGCGGCACTGCGGCGATGGCGGCGCTGGCAGCGGCGTGGCCCAGCGACGGGATCGCGGTGTTGGAGGCGCCGTCGAGCACCCTGGCGCTGCGCAACCGGCTGCGCCTGTCCAAGCCGGGCAGCTACTACTTCAGCGCGAGCGGCGGCCTGGGCTTCGGGATCGCGGCCGCGGTGGGCGTCCAGCTGGCACAGCCCGAGCGACCCGTCGTATGCGTGCTCGGCGAGGGCTCTGCGCAGTACGGTATCACCGCGTTGTGGACGGCGGCGGCGTACAAAGTGCCCGTCACGTTCCTGGTGCTGCGCAACGACGAGTACATGATCCTGAAGTGGTTCGCGGAGCTCGAGCAGGCGCGCGGCGTGCCGGGACTCGACCTGCCGGGACTCGACGTGGCGGCCGTGGCGCAGGCCTACGGCGTGCCCGCGCGCGGAGTCTCCAGCCAGGAGGAGCTGGTTGCGGCGCTGCGGGAGGACATCGCAGTGCAGGACGGGCCGCGCCTGGTGCAGGTTCCGATCGCCGGCGGCATGTGGCTCGACTGACGCGGGCCGCTCAGTCCCCTACGCCGGAGACGGCACCCGCGAACCGGCGCCCCTCCGCTCCCCGGCCGCGCCGGCGCACCATCGTGCGCCCGCCGCCCGCTGGCGCCCAGACGACGCCGCGGAACGCCCAGCGCTCGGGCGGCGCGTCGGTTGGGATCAGCTCGACTCGTTCGAGCAGCACGCGCAGCACGACGTCCATCTCCATGTGCGCGAACGTGGCGCCGATGCAGCGGCGGATGCCGCCGCCGAAGGGAATCCACGAGTAGGTGTCGGGCAGCGTGTCGAGGAAGCGATCGGGGTCGAAGCGGTCGGGGTGCGGGAACAGCTTGGGGTCGTAGTGGGTGAGGCAGGCGGCGAGCAGGATCCGCGTGCCGACGGGCAGGCGGTAGCCGCCGAGCTCGAACGGCTTGCGTGTGTAGCGCCCGGCGAAGGCGATCACCGGGCGCGCGCGCTGCACCTCGCGGATCGTGGCCTCGCGCAGCGCCTTGGCGCCCGCATCCACCTCCTCGACGAGCCGCTCCAGGACCCGTGGGTGGCGGCGCAGCCGCTCCAGCGCCCAGCTGAGGGTGTTGGAGGTCGTCTCGTGACCCGCCACGAGCATCGTCACAAGCTCGTCGCAAAGCTCGGCGTTGCTCATCGGGGTCCCGTCCTCGTGGCGCGCCTGCACCATCAGCGCGAGCACGTCGGCTCGGCCCTCGAGCTCGGGGTCGGCCTTGGCGAGGGCGATCAGCTCGCCGAGCACCTCGTCGATCTGTGCACGCAGCTTCAGGAACTTCGGCCATGGCGCCCACGGGCCGAGGTTGCGACGCAGCTCCGGCGAGAGCGCGACGCGCGCGCCGAGTGCGGTCCACCGCGGGATCAGCGCTTCGAGCGTCTGCAGACGCGCGCCCTCGGCGCCGAACACGGCGCGCAGGATCGCGCGCAGCGTGATCCGCTGCATCGCCCGCGCGACTTCGAACTCGACATCGCACGGCCAGCCGTCGATCTCCCGCGCCGCGATCTCGGCGATCATCGGCTCGTACTCGCGCATGCGTTGGCCCTTGAACGGCGGCAGCAGCAGCTTGCGCTGCTCCATGTGCTGCTCCTCGTCGATCCCGAGCATCGAGTTCTCGCCGAGCAGCTCGCGCAGCGGGCTGGCGGTGCCGGCGTGAAGCACGGTGGGGTCGGCGCGGAACGTCTGCTTGATCAGCTCCGGGTCGGACACGATCACAGCCCGCCCCAGCCCGACGACGCTGATCGTGAACATCGAGCCGTAACGCCGGCGCGAACGCTCGAGGTATGGCCGCTGACGAGTGCGCATGGCGAGCGTCTGCATGCTCATCGGTAGGCCCGGTCCCGGCGGCAGGCCGTCGATCGGCGCGCCGGGGCGATCGCCCCGGGCACACGGCTGCGAGGGCGAGCGCTCCCGCAGGCAGGCCACGGCTGCGTTCACCGCAGCGCTCCCTCGATCGGCGCGCCGCTGGCGCTCGCGAGCCCGTCGCGCAGCTGCTCGGCATCGGCAGCATCAGGACCCTCGCGATCAGCGTGGCAACGCGCAACGGCCCCCACGCTGCGCTTGCGCGTGAGGAACTCGATGCCGTCGTCGATCGGCCCGCGCCGCAGCAGCAGCACGTCCCTGATGTAGTTCTGGTGCAGGCGCCAGGGCGCGACGGCGCCCTGTTTGGGGAGGGCGTCGACCGAACGCAGCACGTAGCCGGATGTCAGGTCGATGATTGGCACCGTGGGCAGATTGTCATCGGGAGTCTGGGGGATGCACACGGAGAGTCCGTGCGCGTCCATGTGGTTGAGCACCCGGCAGACGTATTCGGCCACGAGGTCGGCCTTGAGCGTCCAGGAGGCGTTCGTGTAGCCGACGGTCAGCGCGAGGTTGGGCACGCCGCTGAGCATCATCCCCTTGTAGGCCACGGTGGCGCCCAGCTCGATCTCGCGACCGTCGACGGCCAGCTCGACGCCTCCCAGCATCATCATTTCCAGGCCGGTGGCGGAGACGATCACATCGGCGTCGATCTGGGTGCCGTCCGCGAGGGAGATGCCGCGCTCGGTGAAGGTGCTGATCTCACCGGTCTCGATCGATGCACGTCCGCTCGAGAGCGCCTGGAAGAGGTCGCCATCGGGCACCAGGCACAGGCGCTGGTCCCACGGGCCGTAGCGCGGGGTGAAGTGCTTGTCGAGGTCATAGCCCTGTGGCAGCTGCCTGCTGACGAGCCGGCGCAGGAGCTTTCGCATCGTCCTGGGCGCGCGGCGGCAGAGCTGGTAGTTGAGCATTGTCAGGAGCACGTTCTTCCAGCGCACGATCGCGTAGGCGTGCTGCGCGGGAAGCTTCTCGCGCAGCACGTCCGCCAGCGGGTCGCGTCCAGGCAGCGAGAGGATGTAGCTGGGCGAGCGCTGGAGCATCGTCACGTGCCCGGCGCCGCCGTCGGCCAGTGCGGGGACGAGCGTGACGGCGGTGGCGCCGCTGCCGATCACGATGATCCGCTTGCCCGTGCAGTCGAGGTCCTGCGGCCAATGCTGGGGATGCACGATCTCCCCGGCGAAGCGATCGCTGCCGTGAAAGGCCGGGCTGTGGCCCGCGTCATAGCGGTAGTAGCCGGTGCAGCAGTAGAGGAAGTCGCAGGTGATCTGCACCGTCTCGCCGCGCTCAGCGCGCTCACCGCGCTGCACGGTCACGGTCCAGCGCGCGTCGGCGCTCGACCACTCGGCGCGCACCGCGCGATGGCCCAGCCGGACCTTCTGCTCGATCCCATGATCGCGCGCGGTGTCGCGGATGTACTCGAGGATCGAGGGCCCGTCAGCGATCGACCTGGCCCCGCGCCACGGCCGGAAGCGATAGCCGAGCGTGTACATGTCTGAGTCCGAGCGGACGCCAGGGTAGCGAAAGAGGTCCCAGGTGCCGCCGATCGCCTCACGCGCCTCGAGGACCGCGAACGTCTTTCCCGGGCAGCGTTTGCGCAGCTGACAGGCGGCGCCGACGCCGGAGAGCCCGCCACCGAGGATCAGCACGTCGAGGTGCTCGGGAGTGCTCTGCGCGGGCAGGCCGTCCGATGCCATCTCGCTCGACGTTAGCAGCCACTCGACAGAGTGTCAACAAAACCGACGTGATGTTGAAAAAGGAGGCGTGCGGAGTATGCTCTCCCACGTGAGCGCGACCCCCGTCGAGAACGCTGCTACCCGCTCCGGCACGCAGGGCCAGTCGCGCTCGGCCCGCGGCCGGCGAGTGGCGCGCGCAAGCGGCGAGGACCGCGAACAGGGGATCATGCACACAGCCGAGCGGCTGCTGCAGGAGCGCTCGCTGAGCGAGATCTCGGTAGACGACCTAGCGCGCGGCGCGGGCATCTCGCGCTCGGCGTTCTACTTCTACTTCCCGTCCAAGGACGCCGTCGTGCTGACGCTCGTGGATCGCATGGTGGCCGAGGCGGCAAGCGCGCGCGACGAGATCTCTGAGCGGCTGCTGGCGAGCGACCCGATCGCGGCGTGGCGCGAGAGCCTGCGGATCTTCTACGCGACCTTCGGCGCGCACCGCGCGGTGATCCGCGCGGCCAGTGAGCTGGGCGCCACCAACGCCGAGGCGCGGATGGCCCACACGCAGATCCTCGAGGGGTGGGTGGCCGACGTGACGGCGCGCATCGAGGCCGAGCGCGAGCGCGCAGCGGCGCCGCAGGGTGCGCCTGCGCGCGACCTCGCCGTGGCGCTGGTGCAGATGAACGAGCGCGTGCTGAGCGCGATCTTCATCGATGAGACGCCGGCGGTGCTCGAGGAGAACGTGATGGAGATCCTCGACCACATTTGGCTGACGTCCGTCTACGGGACGCTGCCGGCGCCGGGCTGAGAGCCCGCGCGCTGCATACGGTGCGGATTGCCTCAGCGGCGTGGCCCGCGCCGGGACGTCGCATCTGTGCGAACGGAGGCGGGCTCTTCTGTGAGCAATCGCTCGCGCAACCGCGACGCGCCACCTCCGTCGGCAGCACGAGCTGCACGGGCCTCGCTCAGCGCGATCCCGCGGTCCTCTGCCAGCTCGAGCAGCTGCTGGCGCTCCTCCTCCTGGATGGCGGCCCGGTAGAAGAGCCAGCCGAAGAGAACGATCGTGAGGACCATTTGCACGACCATCATGATCCCGCCGGCCACGTTCTGGTCGCTGATCGGGTTCAGACCCTCGCGCGCGTCGCTCGCCCGATAGATCGGATAGATCACCTGCTGGGACCAGAGCAGGATGTTCGCCAGCACCGCTCCAGCGACGCGCACGCCAAGCACGTAGCCGAGCTTGGTCCAGTTCCCGAACCACGCTGGCTTGGGGAGCGGACCGAGCAGCGAGAACCACAGCAAAAAGCCGAACCAGAACAGGGACGCGTGCTCGAGCGCGTGCACCAGGTCGTGCCGGATCGCCAGCTGGTAGAGCAGCGGCACGTGCCACGCGTACAGGTCGAGCGTCCAGAGGACCAGCGCCACCACAGGATGACCGAGCGCGCGCAGCGGGCGCGAGATCCGCAGCGACAGCCACGGCGCGAGCAGCGGCCCTGTCAGGCCCACCACCACCAGGAACGAGGCGACTTCGCCGATCAGGATGTGCTGCACCATGTGCGCCGCGAGCACCGAGTCCGCGAGGCTGTCCAGGGGACCCACCTGCACGACCGTCAGCAGCAGCACCCCCGCGTAGAAGACCGCCACGCGCCGGCGTGGCACCGGCCGCCCCTCGCGGGCGAGGGTGCGCGCGCGCACCGCGTAGGCGATCGCATATGCCGCGCACGCGATCAGCGGCGGTAGGAACTCGCCGAGGTGCATCTAGCTGGCGCGGGCGGGCGGGAGCTTGCCGCTCATCAGCCAGTCGAGGTCTTCGAGTGCCTGCGTCGAGGTCCAGGGCAGGCTTGGATGTTCGAGGTTGTGCAGGCCCGCGTCGTTCAGCAGTCGACGCAGGGTCTTCTCGAGATGTCCGTGGACGTTCGCCATGCCTTCGTTGACGATCCGCTCACGACCGACGGGATCGAGAAAGATCAGGTTCTCCGAGTGGTCGACGT
>JBOGXX010000196.1:0-9984 GCA_050696475.1 Solirubrobacteraceae bacterium
CAGCTGGCCCGCGTCGTCGCCGAGCGCTTCGGTCTGGACTTCGTCGACCTCTCGGTCTACGACCTCGACATGGGCGCGGTCAACCTGATCAGCGTCCCCGCCGCCAAGCGCTATCAGGCCGTGCCGGTCGGATACACCGACGACGGGGCCCTGGTGCTGGCGATGGCCAACCCCACGAACGTCCTCACGATCGACGACATCGGGATGATGACCGGCCGGCGGATCAAGCCTGCCGCCGCCTCCGTCGAGGACCTCAACCTGCTGCTCACGCGACTCGCGCGCATGGACGAGTCGATCGAGGACATCGTCGACGAGGAGGAGGAGAACCGCGAACGCGACGTCTCCGTTGACGAAGCCGACGCCGACGCACCCGTCATCAAGCTCGTGCACTCGCTCGTCGCCCAGGCCGTCCAGCAGGGAGCCTCTGACATCCACGTCAACCCAGAGGAGGGCGACACGAAGGTCCTCTTCCGCGTCGACGGCGTGCTCGCGCCCGCCGCCACGATCAAGCGCCGGATGGCGATGGGTGTCGTCTCGCGCATCAAGATCATGGCCGACCTCGACATCTCCGAGAGGCGCGTGCCGCAGGACGGGCGCTTCGCGCTCAACCTCGATGGACGGCGGGTGGACATCCGTGTCGTCACGCTCCCGCTGGTCAACGGCGAGGGTGTCGTCATGCGCATCCTCGACCAGGGCAGCAAAACCGCAGCGATGGTGGACGCGCTCGACTCGATCGGCATGCAGGCAAGCGAGCTCGAGCGCTTCGACCGGGCGATCCACCGTCCCAACGGCGCCGTGCTCGTCACCGGCCCCACCGGCTCCGGCAAGTCGACGACGCTGTATGCCGCGCTGCATGCGCTCAACGACGGCGAACGCAGCATCCTCACGATCGAGGACCCCGTCGAGAAGCGCATCCCCGGTGTCAAGCAGATGCAGATCGCGCCCAAGGCCGGGGTGACGTTCGACGTCGGGCTGCGCTCGATGCTGCGCGCCGACCCCGACGTGATCATGGTCGGCGAGATCCGCGACGCCGAGACCGCGCACATCGCCGTCGAGGCCGCTATGACGGGCCACCTCGTGCTCTCCACCCTGCACACCCGCGACGCGCCCAGCGCGCTCGGCCGGCTGATCGACATGGGCATCGAGCCGTTCCTGGTCTCCTCGGCCGTCGACTGCATCGTCGCCCAACGGCTCGTGCGCATGCTCTGCAGCCACTGCAAGCGCCCGCAGACCGTCTCCGAGACGGTGCTCGCCGAGCACGGCCTCGCCGAAGCCCAGCCGTTTGAGCCCGTCGGCTGCTCGCGCTGCTCGGGCTCCGGCTACCGCGGACGCCTCGGCCTCTATGAGGTGATGACCGTCAGCGAGCCGATCCGCGCGCTGATCCTCGAGCGCGCCTCAGTCGATGAGATGGTCTCCGTCGCGATCAGCGAAGGCATGAGCCGCCTGCGCGACGACGGTCTGGCCAAGGTTCGCGAGGGGCACACCTCGATCGCCGAGATCGAACGCATGACCAACAGCCTGCTGTAGGGCGCCTCACATGTGGCAGGCAACTCGATTGCCGCGCAGAGGCTGCAGCTAGACGGCCGTCAGCGCTAACGTGCCCGGCGTGAGCTCTCGAGCGCAGACAGGCGGCGTGAGGCTGGCGCCGGCGCCGTTGCTCGCCGCCCTTCTGACCGGGGCGGCGCTGCTGTGGGCCGCCACGGCGTCCGCGCGAACGCTGCCCGCGCGCGCTCGCAGCGCCGGCGGCGCGCTCGAATACGGCTGCCCGATCCTGCCGGCCGAAGATCCGCTCAACCAGGAAATCGCACAAGCGCCGGTCGACCCCAACTCCGCCGCCTACGTCGCGAGCATCGGGCTGACCGCGCACCTGCACCCGGACTTCGGCACCGAGCCGAGCTACGGCATCCCCTACACGGTCGTCGGTGAAGGCCAGAGGCAGGTTCCGATCAAGTTCACCGCCTACCGCAGCGAATCCGACCCAGGTCCCTACCCGATCCCCCCGAACGCGCCAATCGAGGGCGGCGGCAAGAAGGGGCACGGGGACAAGCACGTGCTCGTAGTGCAGGAAGGCACGTGCAAGCTGTATGAGCTCTATCACGCCCGTCGCAAGGGACCCGGCTGGTCCGCCGCCTCCGGTGCGGTGTTCAACCTCCGAAGCGATGCGCTGCGCCCCGAAGGCTGGACCTCCGCGGACGCCGCGGGCCTGCCGATCTTCCCGCTGCTGGCGCGCTACCCCGAGCTCGCCACAGGCCAGATCGACCATGCGCTACGGGTCACCGTGCCCGAGACCCAGGACGGCTACATCCACCCCGCCACCCACTACGCGTCCAGCAGCTCGAATCCCAACCTGCCGCCGATGGGGCTGCGGCTGCGATTGAAGGCGAGCTACAGCCTCGGCGGCTTCAGTGGCGAGTCGCTCGTGATCCTCGAAGCGCTCAAGCGCTACGGCCTGATCGTCGCCGACAACGGGTCGCCGTGGTTCATCACCGGCGCGCCCAACCCGCACTGGAACGACGAAAACCTCGAACAGATCAAGCGCGTGCCCGGCTCGGAATTCGAAGCCGTCGAAACCGGGCCGATCCTTCACGGCTGACAGGCGGCGGCGGGTGCTCAGCCCTGGTGCGCGGGCACAACCGGCGCCGGGGCCGGCTCCGGCGGCGAAGCCACCGGCTGCTCGGGCGCCTGCCCGCCGATCGGCTGTGGAGCCGGCGCGGCGGCGGGCTGCGCGGCCGGCGAGGCGACGGGCTGTGCGACCGGCTGTGCCTGCTGTGGCTGCTGCTGGGTGGTCTGCGTCAGCGAGGAAGTGGCGCCGCTGATCGAGTCCTTGAACTCTCGCATGCCGGTGCCGAGCGAGCGGCCTATCTCAGGCAGCCGTCTGGCCCCGAACACGAGCAGCAGCAGAATCACCAGAAGCGCTACGTGCAGTGGGTTATCAAGTCCCATAGTCGTCCCAGTCTACGACTTTTCCCCAGCCCCGCCGCGGGCATGGGTGCTGCGCACCAGCCGTGCCGCGACGAGCACCAGCAGTGCGGCGAACACGTCACGCAGGAGCGCGCCGGACAGCGCATTCGCGAGCGCCACGCCACCGGCAGCGCCGGCGAGCGAGAACAGGCCCATGCGCAGCGCGTCGTCGCGGCGCACGTTGCCGTATCGGTCGTGGCGACAGGCGCCGAGCGCAGCCACCGGCACGATCGCAAGCAGCGACGTCGCCTCGGCGTGGTGCTGGCTGAGCCCGACGAACAGGACGAGCCCGGGGACGAACAGCACACCGCCACCAACCCCCAGCAGGCCCGCGATCACGCCCGCGGCCAGACCGATCGCGATCGCGCCGATCACCTGAGCGCCAGCTCCACCGCGCTGGCCACCAAGACCGCCGCGAACAGCAGCGCGATCGAGCGCGTCGGCAGACGCTGATGCAGCCACGCGCCGATCAGCACGCCGAACAGCGCTGGTACCCCGACGAGCACCGCGTCGAGCAGGTTGACGTTGCCGTACACACCCTGTGCAGCGGCTGCGAACGCGGCGATGACGACGATCGCCGCCAGCGAGGTGGCGGCGGCCTCACGCTGTTCGTAGCCGAGCCAGAGCACCAGCAGCGGCACGATCACGGTGCCCCCGCCGACGCCGAACAGGCCGCTGAAAAGACCGGCGAGCGTGCCGATCGTGACTAGCTTCAGCGACCGCCGCGACGCGCGCTCAGCGGCCACTTGCGCGAGCGGAGTGGCCGGCCAGCATGATCGCCATACTAGTGCTCGTGTCCCCAGCCGCAACGCTCGTGGAGGCGCTCGAGCCGCTCCGCGCCGACCCCGGCCGCTCGGCGGTGCTGCTCGACATCGACGGCACGCTGGCGCCGATCGTGCGCCATGCGGCCGACGCGCACGTGCCCGAGGCGACGCGCAGCCTGCTGATCGAGATCGCGCGCCGCTACCGCGTCGTCGGCTGCGTCAGCGGCAGGCGCGCCGGCACCGCGCGTCAGATCGTCGCGATCGGCACGATCGCGTATGTGGGCAACCACGGCGGCGAGCTGTTGCGCCCGCGGGCCACGAGTCCCGAGATGGACCCTGAACTCGCGGCCTGGACCGAGCGCGTGCGGGACTTCGCGGCGCGCGCTGAGACCCCAGAGCACCAGCGTCTGCGGGTGCGCATCGAGGACAAGGACGCGATCGCGGCATTCCACTGGCGCGGTGCGCCCGACGAGGAGACGGCCGAGGGGGCCGTGAGGGAGATCGCCACGCAGGCCCAGCAGGAGGGCTTCGCCGTACACTGGGGACGCAAGGTGCTCGAGGTCAGGCCGCCTGTGGTGCTCGACAAGGGCCTCGGGATCGCGGCCCTGCTGCGCGGAGGCGATGTCGGCGCAGCCGTGTATGTCGGCGACGACACGACCGACCTCGACGCCTTTCGCGCTCTGCGTGCGATGGTCGAGGCGGGCGCGCTCGAGACCGCGCTGTGCGTGGCCGTCAGCTCGGACGAAGCCCCGCCCGGCATGACGCAGGAGGCCGATCTGACTGTCGACGGCCCCGGCGGCGTGCGGGAGCTGCTCGAGGCGCTGCTGTAGCTCCGTGAGGTTCGTCGACTTCCTCAGGACCACCGTGCTGCTCAGCGCCGGCGCGGCCACCGCGCTGGCGTTGATCGCGGTGCTCGCCGCGAGCGCCAAATCCGACACGACGCTCACGGAGGTGGCGGTCGGGTGGTGGCTGCTCGCCACCGCGCTGGGCCTGGGGATGGGCAGGCGCGCACAGACCAACCCGCCGATCGCACGACTGCTGGCGGCGGCGCGCGCGAGCACCACGCTTCCCGAGCACCGCCCGACCGCGATCCTCCTAAACCGCCTGTGGCCGCTGCTGCTGTTCACGCTCCTGTCCGGCGGTCTCGCCTTCCTCGCACCCCAGATTCCGGGGATCGCGGCCGGCTTCGCGATCATCTGGTCGCTCTCCTGGCGCCGGCAGGACGCGGCCGTGGAGGCGATCGAGGAGCGCGACGGCGCGACCTTCTACGTACGCCGCACCTCGCCCGTGCGACCGATGGAGCTGGTGCGCACGCCCGGCTTCAAGGCTGCGCGGCCGGAGCGCATCGGCGACGCCGTCAGCTGAGATGCCTGCGGCGCGGCGCCCCGACGTGCTGATCGTCTCGCTCGGTTCGACCGAGGGGCTGCGCGTCGCCGATCGTCAGCTGCGTGACTCTCTGCAGCGCGCGGGAGCTGATGTCCTGCTCGTCACGGCCAAGCCGCCTGGCGCCGCGCGGACGATGATGCTGACAGACCTCGCCTGGGCCCGGGCCGCGCGCAACGCAGCGATCGAGGCGCTCGCCGAGCTGGGCGACTCGCCGCCCGGGGCGATCGTCTATTCGAGCACCACCGCCGCCCTGCTGTGGCCGCGACGCGGAGCGATCCGCTTCGACGCGCCCTCCGCCGGCAACCGGCCTGGGCGCCACGGCCTGTGGCAGCGTCCGCTCGAGCGGCGCAGGCTCGTCCAGGCCCCGCTGCTGCTGCCGTGGAGCGAGGGCGGGCTGGGCGAGACGCCGAGCGCCGTCGCCTCGCGCGCGGGCAAGCGTGCGCTGGTGATACCCGTGGCGGTGGAGCCGTCCGGGGCGGTCGCGCCGGTGCGCGACATCGCGGCGATCACCTATGCGGCCAACCCGCACAAGAAGGGCCTCGACCGCGTGCTCGCGGCATGGCGGCGGGTTTACGAGGAACTGCCCGCCGGCGCGCCGCGCCAGCTGGTGGTGACCGGCGCCTCGGCATTGCAGCTACGCGCGGGCGCCGTGGAGCTCGACTCCGTTCCCGGTGTGCGTCTGGCTGGCGCTCTGCCACCGCAGGACTACCGCGCGCTGGTCCGTCGCGCGCGCGTGTTCGTGTGCGCGCCGCGCCGCGAGGACTACGGCGTTGCGCAGCTGGAGGCGCTCGTCGACGGCTGCATCCTGGCGAGCACCGCCGCGCCCGGCCCATACCCGGCGCTGGCGCTCGCACGCGCTCTCGACCCGCGGACGGTCGATGACGATCTTCACAGCGCGCTTCGATCGGCGCTGCTGGACGCGCCCGAGGACTACGCGCAGCGGGCGTTGCAGGCGCTCGCCCCGTTCAGCCGCGAGTGCGCCGAGCGGCTGGTCGCGCAGCAGCTGCTGCCGCGCCTGTTCGCCGACGCAGGCCTTCGAGCTCACGCCACGGGCGCGTGTTCGCGACCTCGACTGCGCTGAGCCAGGCGCGTCGGGCGGTAGCGACTCCCCAGCGCATGTTGGCGAGGGTGGTGGTGCGGTGGGCGTCGGAGTCGATCACCAGCATGACGCCGGCGCGCGCGGCGGCGCGGGCGTTGACATCGGATAGATCGCGCCGGTCGGGGTTGGCGTTGATCTCGAGCATCGTGCCTGTCCCGGCGGCCGCCTCGAAGACGGCGCTCAAATCGAGCGCGTAGGGCTCGCGGCGCCCGATCAGCCGGCCGGTGGGGTGCCCGATCGCGTCGACCAGCGGGTGCTCGATCGCGGCGAGCATGCGCTCGGTCATCGCCTGCTCGCTCATGCCGAACGACGTGTGCACGCTCGCAACCACCCAGTCGAGCTGCTCGAGGAGCTCGTCCTCGTAGTCGAGCGAGCCGTCGGGGAGGACGTTGACCTCGCTGCCCGCCAGCAGGCGGATGCCCTCGATGCGCTCGTCTGCCTCGCGCACCAGCGCGATCTGACGGCGCAGCTGTTCGGGTGAGACGTCGTTGCCGAAGCCGTGCGTGGCCGAGTGGTCTGTGATCGCCAGGTACTCGTAGCCGCGCTCACGGGCGGCGAGGGCCATCTCGTCGATCGTGTTGTGGCCGTCGGAGGCGATCGTGTGGCTGTGCAGGTCGCCGCGGACGTCCTGCAGCTCGATCAGCGTCGGGAGGCCGTCGGCGGTGCGCGCCGCCTCGAGCTCGCCGCGATTCTCGCGCAGCTCCGGCTCGATGTAGGCCAGCCCGAGGCGCTCGTAGACCTCGTGCTCGCTCGCGCACGCGCGAGTGGAGCCGGTGGCGTCATCGCGGATTCCGTACTCGGAGACATGCAGGCTTCGGCGCACCGCCCCTTCGCGCAGCGCCGCGTTGTGCGAGCCGGACCCGGTGAAGTGCTGCAGCAGGTTGCCGAGCTGTCCGGGCGCCGCGATCCGCAGGTCGACGGCGACGCCCGAGTGCGTCCGCGCCCTGGCGCCCGCCTTGCCGGCCGAGCTCACGTGTTCGATCTGCGGGAGCCTGACCAGTCCCCTGGCGAGCGCGGTGGGGCGGGTGCTCGCGGCGACCAGGTCGATGTCCTTCACGGAGTCCGCCTGCCGGCGAGCCGAGCCGGCCAGCTGGATCTGGGTCCCCTCTCCTGCGAGCGCCCTCAGGCCTGTGAGCAGCTCCTCGCCGATCTCGATCGCTCGCGGCAGCAGGATGCGCCGCGACGCCGGTGCGCCCGGATTGGCGTCGAGCTGCTCCAGCGCCGCGAGCACGCTCGTCTCGAGCTTGGGACCGAGCCCGCGCACGCTGCGCAGGCGTTGGGCGAGCGCCGCGTCGCGCAGGGCCTCCAGCGAGTCGATTCCGAGCTCTGAGTGCAGCAGCCGCGCGCGCTTGGGGCCGAGGCCGGGGAGTCGCGTGATCGCGATCAGCCCGGGTGGGAACTTCGCGCGCAGTCGCTGCGCTGCGGGGATCGCGCCGGTCTGCAGGAGCGCGAGGATCTTCTCCTGCAGCGTCCTGCCGATGCCGGGCAGCTCATCGGCGCGGCCCTCGCGCGCCAGCGCGGCCACCGATACCGATGCCTCGCGCACGGCCTTCGCTGCCGAGCGATAGGCGAGCACACGATGGACGATCGCGCCGTCGAGCTCGTACAGCTCGCCCAGTTCCTCCAGTGCGTCTGCGATCGAGGCGTTGGAGAGATCGGACACGCCAATCAGCTTAGGGGCGCCTGTCGGTCCCACGCCGGATCTGGCGCTGCCCGCATGGCCTCACGCAAGCTCGTTGGGGTCGGCGCTGGGAACCGCTGCACGGATTAGGGTACCCCGTCGATGTCCGGCGAACCCTGGCTGATACTCCCGACGTACAACGAGATCGAGAACCTCGAGCCGATCGTCGCTGCCGCGTCGAAGGCGCTCGCCGGCGCGGCCCCCGACGGGTTTCGGATTCTCGTCGTCGACGACGGCTCGCCCGACGGCACCGGTGAGCTCGCGGACCGCCTGGTGCGCGAACACGACTGGATGCGCGTGCTTCACCGCTCCGAGAAGAGCGGCATCGGCCCAGCGTATCTCGCCGGCTTCCGCCACGCCCTCGAGGAGGGCGCCGGTTACGTGATGGAGATGGACAGCGACTTCTCGCACGACCCCGCCGACCTGACGCGGCTGCTGCAGGCTGCTTACGACGGCGCCGACCTTGCGCTGGGCTCGCGTTATGTGGCTGGTGGCGGCGTCACCGAATGGGGCCTGTTGCGGCGCTTCATCAGCCAAGGCGGCTCCACGTACGCGCGTCTGGTGCTGGGCCTGCACGTGCGCGATTTGACGGGCGGCTTCAAGTGCTTCCGACGTGAGGTGCTCCAGGCGATCCACTTCGACAGCGTGCGCTCGCAGGGCTACGCGTTCCAGGTCGAGCTCACCTACCGGGCGGTCCAGGCGGGCTTCGAGGTCGTGGAGGTGCCGATCGTCTTCCGCGACCGTCAGCAGGGCACCAGCAAGATGTCCTGGCAGATCGCCGCGGAGGCGATGTGGCTGGTTCCGCGCCTGCGCTTCAGGTGACAGCAGCTGCTTGCGGCGTGCGCTACTCCGAAGGCTGGCTCGTAACCGTTCGCTGAGTGACGGCCGGACGCTCAGTGCTGCTGCTCGTCCGCCGCGTCAGCGTCTCGCCGCGTAGCGCTCTCATCCGTCTCTTCCTTCGCCTCCTGGCGCAGCAGCCACCATAGGAACAGGCCAGATCCGAGGACCGCCACCGCGATGATCAGCACCCCGCTGGCGGAGGCCATTGGAAGCATGCAGCGCACGATACCCTGCCCGCGCGCCCAGCCGAGGACCTCGCGCTCAGCTCGCGAGCGGTGGCGCTGCACCAGCTTCGGTCAACTGAGACACCACCACACGCCCGGTAGTGTCTCAGTTTGATTTTCGGGCCGTTGGGGAGGGTCGGCGGTGACGAAGCCGAACCCCAAGGGAGCGATGTCCGACCCGCTGCCATCGGCCGATGCCCTCGCTGAGCAGGCTTACCTAGTCGCTCGCGGTGTGCGCCGTCTTTCGCTGGCTGGCCATTGCCACCTCCCCGGCGATGATGTTGCCGCCGCGCTCTTGGGTGTCGCCACCGCGATTGAGCGCCATGCCGAGTCGAATGTGATCCCGTTCGTGGTCGATCACGGCGACGGGGTGGCGAGCTATGGCTACGCGGACTCGCGTTGGGCGCTCGACTTGTACGAGTGGACCGTGAAGGACCCAACCGTACCCCAGGAGCAGCGTCACCGGATCGTGGGCTTGCTTCTGGGGTACGGCAGCCCCGCAATCTCGCGGTACGAGGAGGAGGGGTCGGGTCGGCGCTTCTTCGCAGCTACTTCGTAGCGCGGATCAGACGCCAGTTGGCTGCGCGGTGACAGTGCGAACACGGGGGAAACGTCTCCCCTTTGCTCAGCGCGATCTGCTTACCGTGGCAGTCGTTGGCATAGATGCCCGACGTGGATGCCTGGTGTCCAGTGCTTGGCAGTTGAATCACCTCCTCGTAATCGCTGGTTGGTAGCCCTGCGCCGTGGCCCGGCAAGGTCACGACAGAGGATCTTGTGAGAGTAAGCACGAGGGTGGACGGACTTTTTATCCGCCCCGCGATCGGGTAGGCTCCGTTGTGCTGGTTGGACCCGTGGGGAGGCCGCGTTCGCCCGGCAAAGGACTTCTGGACGCGGCCTCGCCCCACGGCGCTACGATGTACGCCATGCCCGACCGCTCACGCAAGCGCCCACGCGATCCGAACCAGCTCGCCAAGCTGGTCGTGGACATCGCAACCGGCGAGGTCGAGGACGCGCCCGCCAACGATGGCA
>JBOGXX010000197.1:0-5528 GCA_050696475.1 Solirubrobacteraceae bacterium
GGCGCCCGCGCTCCACGCGCAGGCACTCCGTCGCCTGCTCGCTCACAGGGCTCGCGCCGCGCCCCCTGAGCGCCTGCAGCAGGCGCTCCGTGGCGGTCGCCTCGCAGATCAGATCCACGCCCGTGTCGGTGCGCACCGCCAGGCAGGCGATGCCGTCGATCTCGACCGGAGCGTTGGCGTGCTCGTCATCAGCCGGCTCGACGCGCGAACCGTCGCCTGCGTCGCCGGGCACGACGGCGCCGGCGACGACGGCGGACTCGGGGCCCACCAGCGAGATCAGCCCGCGCTCGAGCGTGTGCTTGTGCAGCTGCACGTCGTAGCCGACCCTGTAGCGGCGGATCATGTCGAACAGCGCCTGCAGCGCCACTCGCTCGGTATCCAGCAGCAGTTCGCTCGGCGGCGCCTGGCGATCGGAGCCGACCGCGAGGATGCGCAGGTCGCCGAGCATCTTGCCCTTGGGGGTGAGGAACGCGGCGTAGCGCCCTTCGCCCGCGCGCAGCGTCGCCAGCTCGTTGGTGACCTGTCCGTTGAGGAACTCCACCGCGCCCGCGCCGCTCAGCGCGAGCTTCCCGCGCTCTGAGCGATCGAGCAGCCCGCAGGCCTCGGTCAGCGTCTGGTACTCGCCATCGAGGCTGTCGATCGAGGTGCCTGGCATTGGTTCGAGAATAGCCGCGATAGGCTTCGCAGCAATGGATCTGGCCGCAAGCTTCCAGCGCATCGTCGACTCGCTGCCCGAGGACTGGACCGATCTCGAGATCGACCTGCGGATCGCCGACGAGCCCCGCTATGTCGAGGCTGCGCTCTACCTGGCCACGTGCAACGCACGGCCGTACTCCCACCACGACTGGCACTGGCGCCTGCTGGTGGCGCATCGCTTCGGCCACGCGGCGTCCGCGCCGACCGTCCACGGCGCGCTGCGGCTGCTCGACGAAGCGGGCATCGAGGGCGAGATGGCCGTGCGCGAGACCCGCAGCGGACGCGTGGAGGTCACGCAGATGTGGGGCCGCCCGCAGTCCGCGCGCGAGGAGTTCCGCCGCCTGCGGGCACAGTAGCGATGGCGCACGTGCTGGCGCTCACGCGCGATCTGCTGTTCGGCTCGCAGGTTCAGGGAGCGCTCGCGCTCGCCGGCAACGAGGTCGAGCTGGCCGCGGATCGGCGCCGTCTGGCAGAGCTGCTCGCGGCGGCTCGCGGCGTTCGGGATCGTCCCGCCGCGGACGTGCTCGTCGTCGACCTCACCGACGCCGAGCTCGACGGCGCCGCGATCGTCGAATCGCTCGCGCGCGACGGGGAGCTCGACGCGATCCGCACCCTCGGCTTCTACTCCCACGTGGAGGCCTCGATGCGCCAGCGCGCCGAGCGCGCCGGCTTCGACCTCGTGGTGGCGCGCTCGCGCATGGCCCGCGAAGGCCCCGCGCTAGTGGCCGGGCTGCTCGCCTAGCGCGGATCGCTCGAGTGCCAGAGGACGGTCCGAGCGCCCGGGAACACAAAGCCGACGAGACCCGCCCAAGGAGTCGAGCGCGGCCCGGCGATCCGCCCGCGGGCCCGTGCAGAGACCGCTCAGGCGGCCCGCCCTCGTGCGGCTCGCCGCAGCAGCGGGTGCTCGGGCGTGGCGCCCGGTCCGGGCAGCGCCCGTGCATCGTGGGCGCAGAGCCTGGCTCCGCAGCGCTCGCAGACGCGATGATCGTCGATCGTGCCGCCGCAGCCCCGGTGCTCGAGCAGGACAGGCGGGCCGGCAGCCGGAGGGCAATGGCGATCGCCCCACTTCATCAGCGCGACGATCGTCGGCCACAGATCGACGCCCTTCTCGGTGAGCAGGTACTCGAAGCGGGGGGGATGCTCCCGGTAGGCCCGGCGCTCGATCACGCCGCGCTCGAGCAGTCGCGTCAGGCGCGTCTGCAGCACATTGCGGGCGATCCCCAGGTCGGACTGGATCTCGTCAAAGCGCCGGAGCCCCAGGAAGATGTCGCGCACGATCACCAGCGACCAGCGCTCGCCGACGACCTCGAGCGCGCCGGCGATGCTGCAGACCTGCGACTTGTAGTCGTTTCCCAACATCTCTCACAGACCAGCATAGCCGCTGAAGTTGCATCACGCAACTCTATGCTATTGTCGGTTTCATGACGCAACGCAAGTGGCAGGTGGCGCTGATCGTGTGCGTCGGGGTGTTCACGGCCAGCCTCGACCTGTTCATCGTCAACATCGCCTTCCCTGCGATCTCCAAGCACTTCGGCGACGCGTCGCTCGGCTCGCTCTCCTGGGTCCTCAGCGGTTACGCGATCGTGTTCGCCGCGCTGCTCGTGCCAGCGGGCCGCTGGGCGGATGCGTTCGGGCGAAAGCGCGCGTTCCTGCTCGGCCTGGGCATGTTCGTGGCTGCCAGCGCAGCGTGCGCAGTGGCGCCGTCAGTCGGCCTGCTGGTCGGCGCACGGGTCGTGCAGGCGGCCGGGGGCGCGCTGATGCTGCCGACCGCCCTGGGCCTGATGCTGACGGAGTTCGCCCCGCACGAGCGGCACGTGGCGATCGGCGTTTGGGCCGCCACCGGTGGCATCGCGGCGGCCGCGGGACCGCCGCTCGGCGGCCTGCTCGTCCAGGTCGACTGGCGCTGGGTGTTCCTGGTCAACGTGCCGATCGGGCTCGCCGGCCTGCTCTTCGGGCTGCGGACGCTTGCCGAGCGCCGCGAGATCGGCACGGGTCGCCCGGACGTGTTGGGCGCTTTGATGTTGATCGCGACGATCGGCTCGCTGGTGTTGGCGATCGTCGAGGGCGAGGAATGGGGCTGGGGCTCGCCGGCGATCCTCGCGTTGCTCGCCGTACCGGTCCTCGGGCTGCCGGCGCTCTGGTGGCGCTCCGAGCGTCACATGTCGCCCGTCGTCGAGCCGGCGATGCTGCGCGTGCGCAGCTTCGGCCTCGCCGTTGGAGCCTCGGTGCTGTTCTTCGCCGGCTTCGGCGCGATGCTGCTGGCCGGCGTGCTGTTCCTGACGGGCGTGTGGAAGGAGAGCGTGCTCACGGCCGGCCTGATGCTGTTCCCGGGCCCGGCGCTGGCGACCGCGTTCAGCATCCCCTCCGCGCGGCTGGGCGCCCGTATCGGCTACCGCATCCCGGGAATGCTCGGCGCGCTGCTGTTCGTTGCAGGTCAGCTCTTCTACATCACCCAGACAGGGAACACCCCGGCGTATCTGTCGGAGTACCTGCCCGGAATTGCGATCGGCGGCGCCGGCGTGGGGCTGATGATCCCGACGCTCACCGGCGCCGGCGCGTCATCGCTCGCCCCCGAGCGCTTCGCGACGGGTGCGGCGGTGCTGACGATGGGTCGCCAGATCGGCTCGGCGCTGGGCATCGCGGTGCTGGTGGCCGTGCTGGGAACGAGCGCAGGCACAGCCTCGGACTACCACCGCGCTTGGCTGATCAGCATCGTCGGAGGGCTCGCCGCCGGCGCCGCGCTTGCGGCGATCGGCCCGCCGGTAAGGCTCGCGGCGCGGGTGCCTGCAGACGAGACGCCGTCGCTCGGCGAGCTGATCTACGACGCCGTGCTCGCCGAGCCGCCGGCGATCGAGGACGCGGCGTGAGCGCGTGGAGGCGAGCGGGACTCAGCTGGGCATGGTCGCGGCGCCGCCACCGAGATCGGCGTGCGCCGCCTCGGCCGGGTCGAGCGGCACGAGCGCGCCGTTCGGCACGCGGCTGAACGGCAAACAGCCGTCCTTCGCGCGGGTGTACAGGGCGGCTCTGATGACCATTCCATGGCAGACCACCAGTGCCGGGAGCGCGCCGGCCTGCACCAGCTCCAGCGCCGCGTTGACGCGGAGCTCCTGGCCGCTGAACGACTCGCCGCCGGGAAACGCGAAGCCGGGGTCGGCCGAGGCGAAAGCGTCGAAGAGCTCAGGCGCTTCGGCGCGGACCTCCTGGAAGCTGCGGTCGGTCCAGCCGCCCGCGTCGGTCTCCATCAGCCGGGCATCCTCGATCGGCTCGAGACCGATCCGGGCGGCGACGGCGTCAGCCGTTTCGCGGGCCCGCAGCAGAGGGCTGCACCACAGCGCGGCGAAGGCGTAGCCGGCGGCGCGCTCGGCGAGCTCGAGCGCCTGGCGCCGGCCGGTGTCGTCCAGCGGAATGTCCTGCTGTCCCTGGAAGCGCCCCTCGAGGTTGTAGGCGGTCTGGCCGTGCCGGGCCAAATAGACGCCGGTCGCGGGGCGCTCGCTCAGGATCGGTCGAACCGGTCGAGGTTCATGACCTTCTCCCAGGCGGCGATGAAATCGCCCACGAACTTCTGCTCGGCGTCGTCGCACGCGTGAACCTCCGCCAGCGCCCGCAGCTCGGAGTTCGAGCCGAAGACCAAGTCGACAGCCGTGGCGGTCCACTTGACGCGACCGGTCCTGCGATCGACTCCTTCGTAGAGATTCTCGCCCGACTCAGACGCCTTCCACTCGGTGCTCATGTCGAGCAGGTTGACGAAGAAGTCGTTGCTGAGCGTCCCCGGTCGGTCGGTGAGGACGCCGTGCGGGGACTGCCCGTGATTCGCGTTCAAGGCGCGCATGCCGCCGATCAGCACGGTCATCTCCGGAGCGGTCAGCGTCAGCATGTAGGCCCGCTCCAGCAGCCCGTGCTCGAGCGCCATCGTCTCTCCCGTGCGGAAGTAGCCGCGGAAGCCGTCGACCGTCGGCTCGAGCACGGCGAAGGACTCGACGTCGGTCTGCTCCTGGGAGGCGTCGGTGCGTCCGGGGGTGAAGGGGACCGAGACGTCGTGACCGGCGTTCCTGGCGGCCCGCTCGACGGCGGCGCAGCCGCCGAGCACGATCACGTCCGCCAGCGAGATCCGCTTTCCGGTGGACTGAGAGTCGTTGAAGTCCCTCTGGATCTGCTCGAGCGTGTGAAGTGCGCCCGCGAGCTCAGCCGGTTCGCCCCACTCCCAGTCCTTCTGGGGCGCCAGACGGACCCGCGCTCCGTTCGCGCCACCGCGCTTGTCGGTGGCGCGGAACGACGCGGCCGATGTCCAGGCGGTGGCGACCAGTCGCTCGATCGACAGACCCGAGGCGAGGATCTTCTCCTTCAGCGACGCGATCTCGCCGGCGCCCACGAGCTCGTGATCGGCGACGGGGACCGGGTCCTGCCAGAGCTGCTCCGGCGCAACCCAGGGTCCGAGATAGCGCACGATCGGACCCATGTCGCGGTGCAGGAGCTTGTACCAGGCCTTCGCAAAGGCGTCCGCGAGCTGGTCCGGGTTCTCGTAGAAGCGCTTGGCGATCGGGCCGTAGATCGGGTCGAGCTTCAGCGCGAGGTCGGTCGTGAGCATCATCGGCGCGTGGCGCTTGGAGGGATCGTGGGCGTCCGGGACGGTGTCCCGGGCCTCGGGATCCTCGGCGGTCCACTGCTTCGCGCCGGCCGGGCTCTCCGTCAGCTCCCACTCGTACCCGAAGAGGTTCTCGAAGAAGCCGTTGTCCCACTTCGTCGGCTCCGTGGTCCAGATCACTTCCAGGCCGCTGGTGATCGCGTCCCCGCCCTTGCCGCTGCCAAACGTGCTCTTCCAGCCCAGGCCCTGC
>JBOGXX010000198.1:0-3681 GCA_050696475.1 Solirubrobacteraceae bacterium
CCTCTACACCGTCGGCCAGCGCCACGGTCTCGGCGTCTCCGCGGCCGAGCCGCTCTACGTGCTTGCCACCGATGCGCACACGAACATCGTGACGGTCGGCCCGCGCCGGGCGCTGCTCGCCGACGCTGTGAACGTCGAGGAGGCGACGCTCCACCGCGACGGGGCCTGTGTGGACGGCGTGCGCGTGCGCGCGCACGGCCGTCGCTTCGCCTGCAGCCTTCCCCGGGACCCGCGCGCCGGACGCCACGCCAGCCTCGCCGTCGAGCTTGCCGAGCCCGCCGAGCGCACCGCTCCCGGGCAGTTCGCGTGTCTGTATGCGGGCGAGGTGGTTGTCGGCTACGGCACCGTCGCAACCTAGCCACCTAAGATCCGTCGCAGGATGACCTCAGACGAGATCCGCGAGCGCTATCTGAGCTTCTTCGAGGAACGCGCTCACCAACGCGTGCCGTCCGCCTCGCTCGTGCCCTCCGCACACGACCCCTCGGCGCTGCTGACGGTCGCCGGCATGCACCCGCTGAAGCCGTACTTCCTGGCCCAGGAGAAGCCGCCGGCGCCGCGGCTGACCAGCTGCCAGAAGGTGTTTCGAACGGTCGACATCGACAACGTCGGCAACACCTCCCGTCATCTCACGTTCTTTGAGATGCTCGGCAACTTCTCGTTTGGCGACTACTTCAAGGCCGAGGCGATCGAGTTCGCATGGGAGCTCTCGCGTGAGGCGTTCGGCTTCGACGAGCGCGACATCTGGGTGACGGTGTTCGAAGGCGACGAGGGCCTCGGGCTCGGCAGCGACCAGGAGGCGATCGACCGCTGGCTCGCCGTCGGCGTTCCCCGCGAGCGGATCGTCGAATGCCCGCGCTCTGAGAACTTCTGGCAGGCCGGTCCGACCGGTCCCTGCGGCCCCTGCTCAGAGCTCTACGTCGATCGTGGTGTCGAGCACGGCTCGCCCGGGGATCTCCCCGGTGGCGAGAACGAGCGCTTCCTGGAGTACTGGAATCTCGTCTTCATGCAGTACGACCAGGAGCCCGCGCCGGAGGATCGCGGAACCGTCCTGAAGCCGCTGCCCGCGAGGAACATCGACACCGGTCTCGGCCTGAACCGGATGGCCGCAATCCTGCAGCAGAAGAGCTCGGTGTTCGAAACCGACCAGTTCCAGCCGCTGATCGGGCTCGGCGAGGAGCTCTCCGGACGTCGCTACGGCGAGGACTTCGACAGCGACCGCGCGCTGCGGATCCTCGCCGACCACGCCCGCGCGATGACGTTCCTGACGGCCGACGGGGTAGTCCCCTCCAACGAGGATCGCGGGTATGTGCTGCGCCGCGTGATGCGCCGCGCGATCCAGCAAGGGCTCGCGCTGGAGCTCGAGCCGGGCTTCCTGACGCGCTATTCCGCGCGCGTGCGCGAGATCATGGGCGCCGGCTACCCGGAGCTCCGCGAGCAGGCGGAGGTCACCGACATGTGGCTCGCGGCCGAGGAGGAGAACTTCGGGCGCACGCTCGCCCAGGGTATGGAGATGCTGCAGCAGCAGATCGAGCAGGCCCGCAGCGCCGGGCGCTCATCGGTGTCAGCGCTGGAGGTCTTCACTCTGCACGACACACACGGCTTTCCCCACGAGATGACCCGTGAGCTGCTTGCAGAAGCAGACCTCTCGATCGAGGGCGACTTCCAAGAGCTGATGCAGGAACAGCGGCAGCGCAGTCGCAGCGTCCCTGTCGCCGCGCCAGCCGGCGTGAGGGGTGCGGTGACCGTGCCCGACGAGCCCCTCGGGGGCGGCGCGGCGACACGCTTCACTGGGTATGAGACCGAGGTACAGCCAACCACAGTCCTCGCGATCCGCTCGCTCGATGAGCTCGCGGGCGCCAGCCCGACCAGCGCTGGAAACGGCGCGGCGCCGGTGCGGCTGCTGGTGAAGCTCGCCGAGTCGCCGTTCTACGCGGCCGGCGGAGGCCAGGTCTCCGACACGGGCACGATCGAATGCGACCGCGGTGAGTGCATGGCCCGCGTCGAGGACGTCCTGAGCCTGGGTGCGGATCGCATCCCCGAGGTGATCCTCGAGGCGGGCGCGCTAGCGGTCGGCGAGAGCGTGATCGCGCGCGTGGATCACCTCGCGCGGCACGAGACCGAGTGCAACCACACCGCCACGCACCTGCTGCAGGCGGCGCTGCGCGAGCGCCTCGGAAGCCACGTGCGCCAGGCGGGCTCCTACGTCGGAGCGGACAAGCTGCGCTTCGACTTCAGCCACGGCCAGGCGCTCAGCGGCGAGGAGCTGCACGACGTCGAGCACCGCGTCAACTCCTGGATCGCGCGCAACGACCCCGTGCGGGCGCTCACGACCACGCTCGAGGAGGCCAAGCGCCTTGGCGCGATGGCGCTGTTCGGCGAGAAGTACGGCGAGGTCGTGCGCATGGTCGAGGTCGGCGACGGCGGGTACTCGCGCGAGCTGTGTGGTGGAACCCACGTGCGCTCCACCGCCGAGATCGGCGCCTTTCGCATCCAGCACGAGACCTCGAGCTCCGCGAACGTGAGGCGCATCGAGGCCCTCACCGGCCCGGCGGCGGTCGAGCTGCTGCGTACGCACGATCGGCTGCTGGGCGAGATCGCCGCGCAGCTGCGCGCGCCCCCGGAGCGCGCCCCCGAGGCGGTGGCGCGCCTCGCGCAGGAGCGCAAGCGCCTGGAGAAGGCGCTCGAGGAAGGAGCAGGCCCGACCGGTCCGGCCGCCTTCGACGTGCAGTCGCTCGTCGCGCAGGCGCAGGAGCTGGCCGGCGCAACCGTGCTCGCGGCAGCCATAGCGGTGCCCGATGCCAAGGCGCTGCTCGCGACCGTCGATCGCCTCAAGGGCCTTCTCGGCGACGCGGCGATCCTGTTGGGCAGTGCCGCAGACGGGCGCGTTGACCTCGTGGCGAGCGTCGCCCCCCAGCTGGTGCAGCGCGGCGTCAAGGCCGGTGCCGTGGTCAAGGTCGCAGCCGCGATCGTCGGCGGTGGCGGTGGCGGGCGCGACACGATGGCTCAGGCCGGTGGGCGCGAGCCCGATCGTCTGGGCGAGGCCATCGACGCTGGTAGAGCGGCGATCGAGGACGCGCTCGCAGGGTGATGCGCACGCGTCGAAGCTGACGTGCGCGCTCTCGCTCTGGACTACGGCAGCGCGCGCTGCGGGTGTGCGCTCAGCGACCCAACCGGCACGATTGTCACCCCGCTGCAAGCAGTCGAGCGTCCAGCCACCAAGCGGGGGTTTGCACGACTGCGCGAGCTCGTACGCTCCCGCGAGGTCGAGGTCGTGATCGTCGGCCTTCCGCTCGCACTCGACGGCAACGACACCGCCCAGACGCGTGAGACGCGGGCGTTTGCGCACGAGCTCTCCAAACGCCTCGAAGGGACGGTCACCGTGCAGCTGTACGACGAGCGCTTCACCACCCGCATGGCGCAGCGCGTGCAACCGGGCGGAACCCGCTTCAAGGCCGACGAGGACTCGCGGGCGGCCGCCCATCTGCTCGAGGGCTGGCTCGCCTCCCAGGCGCGTTAGGGTGGCTCCTTGTCCCGAGGCGAGAGACCAGGCAGCGAGCGCACCGCGCAGCAGCGCGAGCGCGAGCGCCTGGAGCGCGAGCGCCGGCGCGCGCTCCCAGCGCCGCTCGCGTCGCGGCCGCAGACTGCGGCCCTCGAGCCCGGCGGGCATTTGCCTCCCGAGCC
>JBOGXX010000199.1:0-3315 GCA_050696475.1 Solirubrobacteraceae bacterium
GGGTTGTAGCGACAGCTGTCGGCGGCGTGCATGCACGCCCCCGAGTGGGCCCCCGGACACGGGGCACGAGACCTTGTGCTGGTTTGAGAACTGGCGCTCCTCTCTCTGTTGTGAGCGAGGTGCCCTCGGCCGTGGCCCGCGCCGCCAGTGCGCCGGCCGTCGAGAGCACCGACGCCGCGACCCTGGCACCATCACAGGACATGCCGCTCACGCGCGATCCCGGTCGACACGCCGCACAGTGCCCACCAGCGCTCTCCTGGAGCGGCGGCAAGGACTCCGCGTTGACGCTCTGGACGTTGCAAGGCAAGGGAATCGAACCGCAGGCGCTCATCACCACCGTCACCGATACCTACAACCGGATCAGCATGCACGGCGTTCGTCGTGAGCTGCTGGTGAAGCAGGCTGACGCGGTCGGCCTCCCGCTCGTGGAGGTGCGTATCCCGCCTGCTTGCATCAACGAGATCTACGAAGAACGTATGGCCCAGGCGTTCGCCTCAATGCCCCTGTCCAATGTGAAGACCGTTGCATTCGGCGATCTGTTCCTCGAGGATGTCCGCGCGTATCGCGAGGACCGGCTGAGCGCTGCCGGCAGGCGCGGGCTGTTCCCCCTGTGGGGACGCAACACCGGTGAGCTGGCACGGGAGTTCATCGCTGCCGGCTTCCAGGCGATCATCGTGTCTTTAGACCCGCGAGCAATCGCCGCCTCCTTCGCGGGGCGCGCGTATGACCAACAGCTGCTCGCAGACCTCCCCGCGAACGTCGACCCCTGCGGCGAGAACGGCGAGTTCCACACGTTCGTCCACACCGGACCGATCTTCGCCGCACCGATCGCATGCGAGACCGGAGAGATCGTCGAACGCGACGGCTTCGTCTTCTGCGATCTGACAGCGGCGTGAGGCGCGTCGCTGGCTTCGTTCGCCGATCGAAGCTTGCAGTCTCAGCTGGCGATGCGTAGCTAATCGCCGGCAGCGTGAAAGACGGCGACAGCAGCGTCACCGCGGCCGCCGTCTCCCTGCCAGGCCAGTGCATCAGTGAAGGTGCGCAGATCCGGCCGCCACCACGCCCTTGGACCTGCAGACCTTCGCCGGCTCGTCGTCTGTCACCTTGCAGATCGCAGCTGTGAAGAGGTTGGCTAGGCCGTCGGCTCCTTTGGCGATCGGACTGGCCGGGTGCGCGAGGCTGCGCGCAATCTTCGTCCAACTCGCGTGCGCGAGTACCGCCGGCGTATAGCCGCCGTTCAAAAAGCCCCACGCGCCGCCGACATCGACCAACGGCGCGACCTCGGGGCCGTCGACCGCCTTGAAGATCGCTTCCTGTTGCGCGGTGAAGCTCTCCAGCGGGTGCCCCTTGACGTCTTGGAGGACCACCGGCACGAAGCTCAGGTAGCGGCTGCGGTAGCTGGTGGAGAAGAAGCTCAGGCCGTCGGTATGGGGGAAGCACGGCCGCGCGCCGTTCTTGCAGTACAGCGTGCCACTGTCGATCTGGCGCAGGCCGGAGAGCCTCCCGAACCGGCTCAGGGCGATCGCCAGCGACCAGTTCTCCGCCGCGCAGTGCGGGCACCACGCCAGATCAACCGCGAACACCTCCGGCTTGCCTTCGCCGGTGAGGGGCGCTTCGTGCAGCGCAAGCACTTCGAAGGCGCCCTGCTTCGCCGACCCGGGGCTCTTGATCCTGCCCGCGCCCACCTTGTTGAGGACCTTCCCCGGCACGTGCGTCACGAGGCGCACGACGTTGGCGGAGGCCGGCCTGGAGCCATCACTGTGCGAAGCCGCCACGGCGCTGCCCGCCGCCAGCAGGAAGACGCTCACCGACAGCAACAGAGATCTACGCATGGCACACCCTTCCAGGTCGACGACAGGAGTCGCAGGAAGTTATCACCAGCACGCCGCGGCCCCCGGGAAGCTCATCATCGTCCTCCGCCCGCACACAAACCAGCCCGCCGGGGAGCTCTGGAGTCCGTTCCGAACGTCTCGGTGTCGAGCACCGACGCACTCGCTGCGCACAGAAACCGCGTGGGCCGCGTTTTCCCGCGAGCTGACCTATCGACGCTCGTGAAACACAGACTCGACGTTCGTGCCATCGGGATCGAGCACGTGGGCGGCGTAGTCGCCAGCGTGGTAGGCCGGACGCTCGCCAGGAGCCCCGTTGCTGCGGTACCCGGCAGTCGTTGCCGTATGGTGGAAGTCCTCGACGGTCGCGTGGTCGGGTGCAGGGAAAGCGATGTGCAGCTGCACGGTTGCCGGCGTCCCGTCGCGCACGAGCGAGAACGTCGCCCAGGAACCGCGGAACTGCACTCCATCGCTCCAGCGTCGCCCCTCGCGAAGGCCTGCATGGCGAGAGATGGCGGTGTAGAACGCCTCCGCTTCGCCGAGGTCACGCACTCGAATCCACAGGTGGTCGATGTGACCGCCACGTCGGGTGTCCCCGTGGTGGACCGCCTCCGCGCTGTTGCCGTCGGGATCGCGAAGGAATGCGCCGTAGTAATCAGGCTTGTACTGCGGTCGTTCGCCCGGGCGACCGTCCTCCTCATAGCCGGCTTCCACGCCCGCCCGCCAGAACTCATCGACCTGTTCGCGAGATCGCGCGACGAACGCGACGTGCAGATGCCGCGTCGTCGGATGCCCGCCGTCCGCCGCGATGATCGAGAAGTCATCCCACTCGATCATGTCTTCCCCGGTGTAGCTCGGCTCGATGCCGAGGGCGCCGAGGACCGTACGGTAGAAGCGCTCCGATACCAGACGGTCGCCGGCGCGAATCGCCACGTGGTCGAACACCGCCGCGACTCTACTCCGGGCGTATGCGCCCGCGCGTCCCATCCCAAGCGCCGCCTAGCGTGCTCTTTACGCCCACCCACACCGGCGAGAGGAGGCGAGACGGTGCTCGCACGGGCACACACGTTCACGATCGAAGGGCTGCACGCGCTGCGCGTCAGCGTCGAGGTCGATGTGCGTCCGGGCCTGCCCGCCTTCACCGTCGTGGGGCTCGCCGACGCCGCCGTGCGCGAGGCGCGCGAGCGCATCCGCACAGCCATCCTCAACTCGGGCTATGACTTCCCCTCGCGGCGGATCACCGCCAACCTGGCGCCGGCGGGCGTGCGCAAGGCCGGCCCCGGTCTCGACCTGGCGCTGGCATGCGCAGTGCTCGCGGCCACCGGGCAGCTCCCGCGCGAGCGCCTGGAGCACGCCGCGCTGTTCGGCGAGCTCGCGCTCGACGGCAGCGTGCGCGCATGCCGCGGCACGCTCGCAGTCGCACAGGCCAGCGCGCAGGCAGGGCTCGCGAGCCTGATCCTCGCGGGTGCCGACGCCCGCGAGGCGC
>JBOGXX010000200.1:0-2820 GCA_050696475.1 Solirubrobacteraceae bacterium
CTGCAGTCTCTTGGCTGACCCCGAGCATGGTCCGCATCGTCGTGGCGGGGGCCGATCTCGAGGGCTTCGCTGTTGGGGCGTTCACCGACCACTATGTCAAGTGCCGCTTTGCGGACAGGACGCGCTCCTACACGGTACGAGCCTGGGATCCGAAGCGTCACCTGTTGACACTGGACTTCGTTGTCCACGGCGACCGTGGCATCGCGGGGCCGTGGGCCGCCCGGGCCAAGCCGGGGGACACCCTCGAGATCATCGGACCAGGCGGTGCGTATGCGCCATCGCCGGAGGCCGAGTGGCACCTGATGGTCGGCGACGACGCAGTGCTCCCGGCGATCGCGGTCTCGCTATCGCGCGTCCCGGCGCGCGTCACCGTGTTCGCAGTCATCGAGGTAGACGGGCCTGAGCATCACCAGCCGCTGGACTCTCCCGGGGAGCTCGAGGTCGTGTGGGTTCATCGCAGCGGCGGCGCCGGAGAGGACCCCCCGCTGCTACTCGAGGCCGTCAGGGCACTGCGGCTCCCCGGCGGGCGGGGGCAGGCGTTCGTGCATGGCGAGGCCACCACAGTCCGGGTAATCCGACGTCACCTCCTGACCGAGCGTGGCCTGCCGCTCGAGGCGCTCTCCGCCACCGGCTACTGGAAGCGGCTTTGCAGTGACGAGCAGTGGCGCGCGGAAAAGCGCAAGTGGACCGCGCAAGCGGACGCCGATCTCCACGAAGCTCGCGGACGGGTCGACCGTGATCGCGCCGCGCAGGCCGGACTGCTGTGAGACACCGCATTCGAGCCGACCGTTGAGATGAGCGCGCCAGCGTCGGCCGTGATGGACGGGCGATCCAGCGGGTCGATGGGCGGGGTCGTGCCGGCCCGCCGGGCCCCTCGCCCCTGGGGCCTTTTGGCGCTCAGTTCGGCGGTGACGGTCGTCCTCGTGTTGCCGCTGGCGTTCCTGCTCGTGCAGGCGCACAGTGCCGGGACCTCCACGATCCTTCACCTGGTGTTCCGGTCGCTGACCGCGACGCTGCTGTGGAACACGATCCGGCTCACTGCTGTGGTGACCGTGCTGTGCGCGCTCATCGGGACAGCGGCCGCCTGGTTTGTGGAGCGCACCGATCTGCCTTGCCGGCGGGTGTGGGCGGTGCTGGTCGTTGTGCCGCTTGCGATCCCGGACTTCGTGGTGAGCTTCGGCTGGTCGTCGCTGAGCACGTGGGTGGAGGGTTTTCGCGGTGCGGTGCTCGTGATGACCCTCGCCGTTTATCCGTTGGTGTACCTGCCGGTCGCCGCGAGCTTGCGTAACGCCGATCCGGGGCAGGAGGAGGTCGCGCGCAGCCTCGGCGCGGGGCGCCTGCAGACGTTCTGGCGGATCACTCTCGGCCAGGCCCGCGGAGCGATCCTCGGCGGCTGCCTGCTCGTAGCGCTCGTGCTGCTCGCCGAGTACGGCGCGTTTGAGATCCTCGGCTACCAGACCTTCACGACCGAGATCTTCACCGAGTTCAACGTCTCCTTCAACGTCCCGACCGCCTCGGCGCTGTCGCTCGTGCTCGTGCTGCTCAGCCTGCTGGTCCTCTCTGGCGAGGGACTGGCACGCGGTCGCGGCCGGGTCAGCCGCACGGGCCCCCTCGCCCAACGCGTCACACCTCCACGGCGACTGGGACGCGCGAAGCCCGCAGTGCTCGCCGGCTTCACCGTCCTGGTTGCCCTTGCGCTCGGTGTCCCGGTTGGCGCCAGCGTCTACTGGATCATCGAGGCGGGGCACGGCTATCTGACCGGCGTTCCGCTGCTGGACGCGGCCTGGCACACTGCCCTCTACAGCGGCCTCGCCGCCGCCGTGTCCACCCTGATGGCCCTTCCCGTCGCGCTGTTGGCCGTCCGCCACCGCGGACGGACCTACCAGTTGCTCGAGCGCAGCACCTACCTCGTGCTCGCGATGCCGGGCCTCGTGATCGCGCTCGCGTTCTCCTACTTCACCGAGCGCTACGCCAACGGGTTCCTCTACCAGAGCGCTCCGTTGCTGGTGCTCGCCTACGCGATCCTGTTCTTTCCACTCGCGCTGGTCTGCGTGCGCGCCTCTGTCACTCAGGCACCGCCCGGCTTGGAGGAGATCGCCCGCTCGGTCGGCCAGCGGCGCCTGTCGGTGCTGTGGCGAGTCACGCTCCCGCTGATCGGCCCCGGGTTGGCCGCCTCGTTCTGCCTGGTGTTCCTCTCGGCGGTGACCGAGTTGACAGCGACGCTGATCCTGATACCGACCGGCGTGCAGACGCTCGCTACGCAGTTCTGGGCCTACCAGCAGAACCTTGCATACGGACAGGCAGCGCCATTTGCCCTCGCGATCATCGTGATCGCCGCGCTGCCCAGCTACGTGCTCGGCCGCTTCTTCGACCGGCTCCCATCCAGAGCGCAGATCGCGCCATGAACAGCCTGCAGCTCAATGACCTGCACAAGAGCTTCGGCACCAACCGCGTCCTCGCGGGCCTTGACCTCGACGTTCCCGCCGGGTCACTCACCGCCATTCTCGGACCATCCGGCAGCGGCAAGACGACGCTGCTACGGCTGCTCGCCGGGTTCGAGCGGCCCGACCGTGGCACGATCAGGGTCGGCGAGAGCGTGCTGGACGCCGGCGGGGTGCATGTCCACCCTGAGCACCGCCGGTTCGGCTACGTCCCCCAGGAGGGCGGCCTATTTCCCCCCCTCACCGTGCAGGCGAACGTCACGTTCGGGCTCTCCCGCGCCGCGCGCCGCCGCGGGGCAGCAGACCTGCTTGACATGGTCGGCCTGAGCGATCTCGCACGACGCTACCCCCACCAGCTCTCCGGCGGCCAGCAGCAGCG
>JBOGXX010000201.1:0-9885 GCA_050696475.1 Solirubrobacteraceae bacterium
GGGGTGGCGAGCAGCGCGGAGGCGGGCGGGGTGAGCGTGCTGGCGTTGCGCACCCCGATCACCGCCCACGTGGCGGGGCCGACGACGCCGTCGACGGCGAGCCGGTGACGGGCCTGCAGGCGACGCACGGCAGCCTCGGTTTCAGGGCCGAATTCGCCGTCCACGGGGACGTGCAGGGCGGCTTGCAGCCACTCCACGGCGGTGGTGCCGGTGGCGGTGGTGGTGCCGGTGGCGGTGGTGGTGGCGGCGCTGTCGCCCCCCGGCGTTCCGCCGGGGCCGGGAGTCAGGCCTGTGTTGGCGTCGGCGGCGTCAACGGTGCTGGCGCCGGGGCCGGCGTCGGGCAGCGCAGAGACGGGCGGGGTCAACGTTTGCTGCCAGTGCACGCCGATCTGGCTCCACGTCTGTGGCCCGACGATGCCGTCGACGGTGAGCCCGTGGCGGGCCTGCAGCGTGCGCACGGCGGCCTCCGTTTCGGCGTTGAAGTCGCCGGTTGGGGGGAGGTTGAGCGCGATCTGCAGCTGCTTGACGGCGCCGTCGGTGGCGAGCTGCTGGGATTCGGCGAGCACTGTCGAGGGGGGCGTGAGCGTGTGCTGAGCGTGCACGCCGATGACGCTCCAGGTGGCGGGTCCGACGACTCCGTCGACGGTCAGGCCGTTGCGGGCCTGAAGCGTCCGGACGGCGGCCTCGGTTTCAGGTCCGAAGTCGCCGTCGGCGGTCAGGTGCAACGCGATCTGCAGCTGTTTGACGGCGTCCTCGGTGCTTCGTTCCGCCTGCGCGTCGCTCGCTCCGCCGGTGCCGGCCTGGACGTCTGCGGACGTGGATGAGGGTTGCGTGGTTGTGCGTTCTTCGCCCACGCTGGGCGTCGAGTAGCTGGCGGGGGCGCCTGTCGAGGCGGGCGTCTTTGTGCCGTCGGGGAGCGTGCTGGCACCGGGCACGACGTTGCTGACGGCGGCGATGAACGCGCTGCCGGCGCTGTCGCTGCGCAGCGCGGCGCTGGTCTGCGGGCCGACGATGCCATCGGCGGTGAGCCCGTGGCTGGACTGGAAGCTGCGTACGGCGGCTTCGGTTTCAGGCCCGAACACGCCGTCGACCTTGATCGCGCCGAGCGCCTGCTGCAGGAGCCTGACCTGCGGGCCTTCGCTGCCGAAGCTGATGACGATCGTGTGTTCGGTGGTTGTGGCGGGGCCCGCGGGACCGGTGTTGGCGGAGGCAACCGTGGTTCCGCCGCCGCCGGCGAGAGCGGCGGCGGGGCCGACGGTCAGGGCGACGAGCGCGCCGAGGGAGAGTCGCTTGGCGCGCGAGCTGGTGGGTACGAAGCGCAGCTCCGCGGCGCGCCGGCGGGCGCGCGAGCGTCCGAGTGACAGCTGCCAGGGCTCCTCATCGGCGAGATCTCGCAGCTGGCGCGGGCCACGTGCGTCGAGCAGCACGGAAAGCGAGTTCTCGGCGCCGGTGTGAGCGCCACGGCGCGGACGGTCGCGCTGGGTCTGGGTACGGCGCGCACGCGAGCGCTCCAGCGATGCGCTCCAGTGGTCGACAACAGCAAGATCACGCGGGGATCCCGGCATCCGAGGCGTCCTTTCGATTCCGTTGCATGGCGCCTACGGGGTTAGCTGACGGGCTCGCGTAAGAACTACGCTACGCCACACTGTGTGGCGATTCGCCCCTACAGCCTCTCGGCTGTCTTGGGTCCCCCGCTCCTGTGCCCCTTGGGGCGCAGGACTCGGCACGAACGGGCGGCAAGCTAACAGATTTCCCTGCAAGATGCGTTACAGAGGAAGGTCTGCACGCTTAGTTGCCGACGCGGGCGGCGCTCGGAACCGCTGCGGGAGGTCCGCGGCACTGATAACTTCGCCCGCTGAATGTGTGACTGTGGGCTGGACCCGGTGGTGATCGCGGCGTCGCTCGTGCCGGTGGGCGACGTGTCGCCAGCGGCCAGTGCCTGAGTCGAGCGGAGATGGCGCGGCGCGTACGAGTGCTCGCTGGGACGCTGGTGGTGATCGCGGCGCTGGTCGCGGTGGCGGTGCTCGGGCTGAGCTCGCACAAGAGCTCCGGGCGACGGGCGCCGGCGCTGCCCCGGGAAACGCTCCGGGGCGGCCAGGTGACGCTCGGGAGCCTGCTGGCGGACGCGCGGGGCAAGCCGGCGCTGGTGGTGTTCTGGGCGAGCTGGTGCGGGCCGTGCGCCCAGGAGGCGCCGGCGCTGGAGCGTTTCTCAGAGACGGCGGTGGGGCGCGGGCGGATCGTGGGGGTGGACTGGAGTGACGCGCGCTCGGGCGCGGTGCGGTTCTTGCGCCGCTACGCGTGGACGTTCCCGAACCTGCGTGACGCTGACGGCCTGGTGGGCAGCTCCTACGGTCTGACGGGGCTGCCGACGACGTTTGTGGTCGGCGCGGACGGGCTCGTCGATGCGGCGCTGCGCGGCCCGCAGAGCGAACGCTCGCTGCGGAGGGCGCTGGCGGCGGCGGAAGGCAGCTGAGGCGCAGCGGGCCTGCCAGACGCCTGACAGGGCTGTTCGCGAGCTGCGCCGCTTTCAGCGCCGGCCAGGCGCCGCGGGGGCGATCCCGACGCCCAGCAGGACGGCGCCAAGCAGCGGGGAGCGCGCGCTCAGCCGACACCGGTTGATGTAACGTCCTACGCATGCGGGCGCGCGGGCGTGCCGCTCGATCGGTGAGGGGGAGCAGATGGAGGGAGAGCAGGCGGTGCTGGTGACAGGGGGCAGTGGCTTCCTGGGCGGTTGGTGCGTGGTTGCGGCGCTGAAGGATGGCTACCGGGTACGAGCGACGGTGCGCGACCTGGCGAGGGAGCGTGAGGTTCGCGAGTGCATCGCCAGCCAGATCGATGCGGGCGACAGGCTCGAGCTGCTGCGCGCGGATCTCACCGAAGACGCGGGATGGACCGACGCGATGGCGGGCTGCGACTACGTGCTACACGTCGCTTCGCCGTTCCCGCCGAAGCAGCCGAAGGATGCGGACGAGCTGATCGTCCCGGCCCGGGAGGGGACCCTGCGGGTGTTGCGCGCGGCGCTCGACGCTGGAGTGAAGAGGGTAGTCGCGACCTCCTCGCTGGCAGCGGTGCGCAACGACCGCGGCGGCGCGCTTCACGGCGAGCGGGAGATGACCGAGGAGGACTGGAGCGATCCGAGCGACCCGCACATGACTCCGTACGCGCAGTCGAAGGTGCTGGCCGAGCGGGCGGCGTGGGAGCTGGTGCGCGAGCGTGGCGGGCAGCAGCGGCTGACCACGATCCAGCCGGGAGCGATCGCCGGGCCGGTGCTCGGCACCGATCGTTCCTACTCGCTGCGGGCGATCGAACGGCTGCTGGACGGGGAGATGCCGGGCCTGCCGAAGCTTGGCTTCGCGTTCAGCGACGTGCGCGACCTGGCTGCCCTGCACGTGAAGGCGATGACCGCGCCGGCGGCAGGCGGACAGCGCCTGCTCGCCGCCGGGGATTTCCTGTGGTTCGCCGATGTCGCCCGGATCCTGCGGGAGCACCTCGGGCCGGACGCGCGCAAGGTCCCGACGCGTCAGGTTCCGAACTTCGTCGTGCGGGCGATGGCGCTGGTAGACCCGGAGGTGCGGTCGGTTTCCGACGAGCTCGGATGGAAGGTGAATTGCTCCTGGGAGAACGCCCGGCGGTGCACAGGATGGGCACCGCGACCGGTGCAGGAGACGATCCTCGACTGTGCGCGCAGCCTGCTGGAGCAACGGGCAACCGCCGCCGTCGCGGCGTCATAGCCGACCGCGGCCACCGCTGTCTGCAGACGCGCTCCTGAGGCGTTGGAACCGGTTGCCACCTGTTGACCCTGAGGCGCTTCGCGCCGACGTGGGCCGGGCTTTGGGTGCGCGACTGTGAGCTCCCAGCCAGCACAGCCGACGGCCTCGACGTGATCGCGGTGCCGCTCCCGGGCTCCGTCTCGAACGTCGACCCGCTCGCGCCGTGCGCAGCAGAAGCGGCGGAGAAGGCGACGACCGGAATCGAACCGGTGTAGACGGCTTTACAGTGCGCCCCGTCGAGCGGTTCTCCGCTTATCTCTGCGGTTTTCGGGGAAGGGTTGGCCTCGCTGTGCGTCAACTTGATCGGGGAGTAGCCTGCGTCCGTCGATGCCTAGCATCCGAGGTCTGCGGCTCGTCCTGATCAGCATTCTCGCTGTGGTCGGGGTCGTGGCTGGGATCAGCAGCGCGAGCGGCGCCGCAACGGACGACGCGGTCGAGCGAGCCGCGCTTGCGCCCTACAGCGATTTCCTGCACAAGGATGCTGACGGCCTGTGCAGCGATTTCACGCCCGCGGTGGCTGCCAAGCTGGTCGCGAAGGCGAGCGCCGGCCAAGGCTGTGAAGAAGTGGCCGCGCAGGCTTTCGCCGACGGCGAAGTGCTCGTGCTTGGGCCCGAGCCGACGGTGATCGGAGCGACCGTGTACGCGCGGCTCGGTCGCGCGTGGGTAAAGCTGCGCCTCGACGGCGGGTCAACCCAGGTGGCAGCCCTGCGGCGTGTAGCCGGTCGCTGGCGTGTCAGCTCAGCTGCCTTCCTGGCGCTCTCCACCTGCCCGCCAGTAGCGAGCCTCCAATGTCACGTCGGCTCGAAGATCCTCACCCTCGCAACCTTCGAATCGGCAGAAATCGCCTACATCCCAACAGGCGTGCGCAGGGCAGGCGGACGCGTGCTACGCGAATATGAAGCCGGCAGCAACGTCACCGCCCAGTCCGGCTGCCTCGCGTGCCACCGCATCGGTGACAGCGGGAACCAAGGCCCAGGCCCGAACCTCACCAACATCGGCTCGGTGCTGTCACGCGTGCAGGTCGCGCGCGCACTCGTCAACCCAAAGCCACCGATGCCGTCCTTCAAGAACCTGCCGGCCAAGAAGTTCACCGCGATCATCCACTTCATCTCGCAACTCCGTCACCTTTGAGCTTCTGGGTAGGACGGGTCTCGCAGGGGTTCGTCGAGAGGAGCGTCCTCGCGAGCTGCCCGCCGATCTGGAGACGCATCAGCGTGAGCGTGTCGCTCATGTCGTCGCGCGGCGAGGAGGCAGCGTCTCGACTTACCCACCGACGGGGCCGCCAACATTGGCGAACTTGCGTGTGGAGAACTCGGCGAGCATCCGGTCCATCACCGCCCTGGTCAGCGGGTCGCGCTCGGCAAGTAGTCGTCGCTTGCGAGCAGCAGCTCGCGCTCGTCGTCAGCCCTGCGCACCCATGGAGGACAGACCTTCATACGCCGCCCCCGGCGGGGCACGCAACGATCCGAATGAGCTACCTTCCAAAGATGGACGACTCCTGTGATTCTCACGCGGCGCCTCTTCGACGCGACGAGCGAGAGGACGAAGCAAACGCCCACCCAGGCACGCGACAGGCGCGGCACCGCGGCCCAAAGCTCAGTTCGGGCCAGCGTGAGTTCCTAGACCGTTACATGTCCGACACCCGCGTTGTCGGTATACGCTTCGGCGAGTCCTTCGTCGAGGTGCAGGTGACCCGTGGGCCTCCCGTACACCTTCCGGACACGGCCGACGGGAAGCCGGTCATCGTGCGCGAGTTCCCTGACACGCCGGATCCTGCCATCCGCCATCCCTGGCTTGCAGGCAATCGCTCTCCCGGACCGCTGGAGAAGATCATTCGCCGACACCGGTCCCGCTGAGGAACACTCGGAGGAGGGAATTCCAGACCGCTTGGGTGAAGACCGCAAGAAGGCGGCCCAGATGCATACTTCGGCGGAACGCCGCCGTTCGTGTCGCCGAACGCTTTCTCAGCACGGCACCGCGTGTACTCATGGGTCACTTTATGAGTCACACAGCTTGTCGCGCGCGGTAGTCGCCGGTCTCGTCGGCCGGGTCGGAGTCCGGGAGTCCGGGAGTCCGGTGCATTTGCAGGCGCTTTGACGACTGGACACGACTGACGATAACCCCACAGCGTTGCTTCCCGAGCTTGAGGTCGCGGGTTCGAGATGACGGGTGGGGCGAGCTGCGCCAGCGTTCCCAACGGCGTCTCGGCAAGCGCGACCGCACTCGACTTTGGGGACACAATGGGGACACCTTGCGTGTGCACCTATCGTCTGGCATCCCCACAATCCCGGTAATGATCCCGTTTCCGCGAGAGGCGACGACCGGAATCGAACCGGTGTAGACGGCTTGGCAGACGGGTCCGAGCCCGTGCCTTCATTTCCGCGTGGCGGTGTGCGACGACGTCCGGGGACGTCAGACGACCTCCGAAATCACTCGGATGGGGCGCCTTTGGGGCGCCTTGTTCGGTGTGGCGCTCCGCTCCTCGTATCACGCGTGATACCATCATCGGGTGGCCGACGTGACGATCAGGGATTTGCGCAACCGTGGAGGTGAGGTTGTTGATCGGGCGGCACGCGGCGAGCAGATCACGATCACGCGGGCCGGAAAGCCGGTGGCGGAGCTGAGAGCACTGGCACAGCCTCCCTTCTCTGGAGAGGCGCTCCTGGATCGCTGGCACCGGCTGCCGCCGGTGGACCCAGCGGCGCTTCGCGCCGACGTGGATCGGATCTTGGACACGCGGCTATGAGTTTGCCTGCAGCGCGGCGGGCGCGAGGCATTCTGGACACCTCGACCGTGACCGCCCTGCAGCGACTGACCGACGCGACGCTGCTGCCTGACGAGCCGTTGATCAGTGCGGTGACACTGGCCGAGCTCTCGGTGGGTCCGCTCGTAGCTGACGATGCCGCCGAGCGTGGTGCGCGTCAGGCTCACTTGCAGCAGGCCGAGTCGGACTTCGAGCCGATCCCCTTCGATGCGGCGGCCGCGCGCGCGTTCGGCTCCGTGGCAGCCTCGCTACGACGCGCCGGTCGCAAGTCGACTGCGCGCAGCTACGACGCGATGATTGCGGCAACGGCTATGTCGCACAAGCTTCCCGTCTACACCTGCAACCCCTCGGACTTCGCCGGGATCGACGGCCTTGACGTCATTGCAGTGCCCCTGACGCGCTCCGACTAGAGCGTGGACGCAGTGCGGCCGGACCGCAAGGGAAGGCGACGACCGGAATCGAACCGGTGTAGACGGCTTTGCAGTGCGCCCCGTAACGCGGTTCTCCGCTTATCTCCACGGTTTTCGGGGCCCTCCGGTGCTCTCCGCTGCCGCCAGAAGTCGCTCCGTTGGGGAGCGTTTGGGGAGACCTGGCTTTGGTCCTACCGCGATCGGCGTCGGTGGCGGTACGGAGATGAGTGGAGACTCCGCGCGCAATGCGCGGCGGGCCGACCAAAAGGTTCGGACCGTTCGGAGCCTGCCCCTCGACTGCTTGGGCGCCAGCCGCCCGTAGGGGCGCGCGACGGCAGGCTTGCGAGTCGCGCGATCACTAGTGCTTCGTTCGGCAGGCCAGCGCGAGAGCCCCCACCCAGCCGATCAGCGTCCAGCCCGCGAAGACGTTGATGACGATGATGCTGCCCTGGTGATCGACCTTGCGAGCCACCGCGACAATGGTCGGCGTGAAGTAGAGGCCGATCAGCAGGACGACGCCGAGGGCTATAGACGCGCCCGCGCTCGCCAGCACCATGGTGTGCGTATCGGCCAGCTTGGCCGTTTTCTGAGGATTGCAAGCGTCGCGTCGCGTGTCCGTCCGCCTACGCGGCTGGGGGCAGCTGGGCCCACTTGGCCTCCCCGTGGCGCGGGACATGCTCCGTCCCGAATCCGCTCTGCGGGCGCGTCATCGCTTTCCTCAAGCTCCATATCGAGTCCCGTGGCTTAGGGCCAGGTCAGGTTTACCGATATGCCGCCCGGAAAACTAATGCCGAGCGCAAAGCCAGCTGCACCTAATGTCTTGTAGACGCTGCTCATGATCGGTGGTCCGGGCGGTCGTGGGGCCTTGACACATCGCGCCGAGAGCGAGGCTCTCTCTGGGGAACAGAAGCGGAACATTTCACCGCGGCTGCGCGATCCCATCTGACTGCGCTCGCGCGTCTCTTTCGCGCTACTCCCCCGCTGCTTCGTCCCGTTCGATTTCTGCTTCGAGGACGATCTCCGCTGCAGGCGGTTCCGGGATCCACGTGCGCAGTTCTGAGATCACGAGGTTCTGCTGGCGGGCGGTGTACGGGATCGGCTTGTGCACCGGGCCGCGCCAGGCGGTGCCGGTCGCGGGGTCGTAGTGCACCGCTTCCCGCGCCCGCGCGTGCACGCTCGTTTTCAGCTTGTAGACCAGTTCGCCGTGCCGGCGGACCGGGGGGCTTGGCCACAACCATCCGAGCTGTTTGTCGGCGCTGCGGATCGCGGTCGCGACCGCGGGCGGGCACTCGACGAGTAGTGTTTCCGCGCCGAGTGTCTCTTTGCTCAGTAGCGTGCTGCCCTGGTCGCTGAGGATCACGTACAGCAATCCTTCGCCGGCATATACGCGGCCGAATTCTCGTTCGGCTCCGATCGGGACGCCGCGGCGGATCAGTTCTTCGATCGGTTCCACAGCGGGCGCGAGCGCTACGAACCGTCGCTGCTGCGGTGCGATCACCGCGATCGCAGTCGCCGCTCCGCCCGCTGTGGCGTGGGCGACGGCCCAATACATCGGTCCGGCACTCGTGTCCTGCACGTTGGCGGCGGATGCGCATCCGCTTTCCCCGTCGCTGCCCGCGAGCGTCAGGAGCGCTTCCAGGCGGGTGATGCTGTCGCCATCGACGCCGGGGCCGTTCGTGATCGGACCGCATGGTTTCACCACCGCCTTGTTTTCGGGAGGGTTGCCGCTAGCGCCTTCGCTGCCGCTGGGCTCGCTCGATTTCTGTTCTTCTTCGTGTTTCTGCGTCGAGTGGTGTTTTTTCTTCACGGGCGGCGGCTTCACCGCCGCGGCGCGCTGCGGCAGCGGCTGCCAGCTGTCCTGCAGCGCGGCGTCGACGTCCGTGGCGATGCACAGCCCGGCAAGCAGCACCAAGAGCGCCGCGATCAGGTGCGCGGTGAACGTCTCGACGCCGGACACGGCAATCGCGGCGGGCCACTCGTGTGCGGCGGGCATCTCCATCCCGTGCTCGGCCAGCAGCGCTCGCGTCTGCTCGCGCCGCGCACGGCGACGACCATCCCTGCGCTTGTCGCGGCGCGTCACATACCACAGCCACACGCGCGTGACCCCAAGCGTGCACGCGACGGCGGAGATCGCGATCACGCTTGTTTTGCCCATCGGCACGAGCGTCGCGACCAGGGCGATCGTTGGCAGCGCGATCATCCTCGCCATCAGCGATCGCTGCAGGCGTCCTTGCCCGCGGCCACGGAGTCTGCCCGCGCTGACCCACAGCATTCCCTCAAGCAGGGCGAGCAGGCATAGGACGACCGCGAGCGTCTGCGTCCCGTGCGTGAACGCGGCCAGGAACCCGACAGTTGCTTCGACCCCGACGATCAGAGCGATCACCGCGATCAGGTCGCGCAGGATCGTCACGACGCCGGGCACGTTCGAGCCGTGTTCGTGCGTACCCATCAGCCGCGCCTCCGCCGCAGCGGGCACTCCGCTCCCGGCCTACCTGCACATACTGCACTTGCTGGCGCCGCGATCACCCGCGCGGGCAGGGCTACGCCGGCCGGGCTGCCCGGCGTTCTCGGCGGCCTGTTCTGCTCACGTTCCCACGTCATGCATTGTCATGTGCACGGCGGCCTCTGCCGCATTCTCTCGTCCCCAGCCTCCGTGCAATCTCCAGCACACATGCAACCGGCCTGGGTGTCCAGCAACGTGTCACGGCCGCGTGTCGGGTCGTGTCAGCCCGTGTCGTTGGGCGACGGTTTGCTGTATGTTCTCGCGCGGTGCCTGAGCCCGCCGCGCCATCCGCACTCAAGATCCAGGTGCTCGGCGGTTGGGCCGCTCGACGCGACCGGACCATAGTACCGCTAGGCAAACGCGACAGTCTCGTCTTGCACACGCTCGTGCTGAGCCCCGATCAGATCGGCCGAGCCGAGGTGAAGGACATCCTCCAGG
>JBOGXX010000202.1:0-7326 GCA_050696475.1 Solirubrobacteraceae bacterium
GGTGGATCTCGACTCGCCAGCCGGTCACGCGGACTTTCTCGACGACGAGGCGTAGGAGGTGTTGGCGTCCGTCGTGGTCGAGATCGTCGAGTGAGACGGCGACGCGCTCAGCGAAGCCGGCGAGCCCGCGACGTAGGCGGTTCTCGGTGGCGAGTTCGGTGCTGCGCATGGTGAGCGTGTCCTTCTCGCCGTGGAGCTGATCGCGGCGGGCGGTGAGGGTGGCGGTACGGTGAGTGAGATTGTCCAGTTGGAGCAGTCCGGCTTGGTAGGCGTCGAGCAGTAGGGTGCGTTCGTGCTCAATGCCGTCCAGGGCACGGTCCAGGCGGCCCAGTTGCTCGGAGATGAGTTCGTTCTCGTCGACCGGGGCGCTGGTGATGACGGCGCGCTCGCCGGCGATCAGTGCTCGTGGATCGAGCAGCGCTTGGCGGACTTGCTGGAAGACATACTCGTCGAGCTCGTTGGCGCGGATGTTGCGCTCGGGGCACCGGCCCGCTGATGAGCGGGCGCGTAGTAGGTCGTGGCCACGACAGTAGTAGTAACGGTGAAAGGTGCCATTGCGGCCGCGCATCTTGTGACAGTTGCAACCGAGGTGACAGTAACCACACTCGACCAGTCCTCGCAACAGCCATGCGCCCCACTCAGCGCCGCGGGGATTCCACTTGGAGTTGTCACGGCTGACCTGTTTGACACGATCGAAGGTACCGCGGTCGAGGATCGACGGGGCCGGGATCGCGATCCACTCCTCGCGTGGGCGGTCGCGGTGACGGGTCTTGCGGTGGCGCTGGCCGCGACGTGGTGAGAGGGCCTCGAGGTATTCGCGGCGGTTGTAGTAGACGGTCCCGATGTACGCCTCGTTGTGCAGCAGTCGCGTGATCGTAGAGGTGCTCCAGATCGGCTTGCCGGTCGGCGACGGGATCCCGCGGTCGAGCAGGTTGTGCGCGATCTGCCGGACCGACCTGCCCTTCTCGACGTAGGCGTGGAAGATTTCGCGCACGATCTGCGCCTCGGGCTCGAAGATCTCGATCCGGGCGGGACCATTGTCGTCGGGCTTCACGCGGCGATGACCGTAGGACATCTTCCAGAATGGGATATCACCGGCGCGAGCGCGGTGGAGCTTCCCGCGGCGGTAGCGCTCGGCGATCTTCGCGTTCTCGTACTCTGCGATCACGCCCTGCATCTGCACGAGCAGCGTGGCCTGCGGGTCCTCGCCGAGCGCGGGGCCTTCAAGGAAGCGCACGGTCACACCGAAACGCTCGAGCTCCTCGAGGATCAGCACCTGGTAGGCGTAGGCACGCGCGAGCCGGTCAGCGCACAAGCACAGCACCCCGTCGAGCACGCCCGCCTCGGCGGCGTCGCGTAGACGATCGAGCGCTGGACGGTCCAGGCGCGCGCCGGAGTAACCGTCGTCGACGAACTCCTCGACGATCTCGTGCTCCTCTGCTTCTGCTGCGGCGCGTAGCGCCTCAAGCTGCGAGGCAACCGTGCCGCGCTCGGATTGGCGCTCGGTCGAGACGCGAGCGTAGAGACCGATGTTCACTGTCCGACCGCCCGTAAGCGCCGTGCCGGCTCGTGATCGAGAAGAAAGCCGAATACCTCGGCCAGCTGTGCCTCGCGGGGATCCTCCGAGCCCGACCACGGTGGGCGGCTCGCGCCGATCACCGAGCCGAGATAGGCAGCCTCGGCCGCCGGCCAGCTGATCAGACCCGCCAGGCCACGACACTCAAACCGCCGCGCGGCCAGCAGATTCCCGACTGACTCCTCGGCCAGCACGGCGGCGCGCAACTGCTCGTAGTCGGCCTGTGCCGCCTCCGCGACAGGCCAGAAGCGCTTGCTCATCCGTGTCCTCCCAGCGCTCGCTCGACGGTCCGCCGGTGCAACGTCACACCCATCGCTCGATTGAGCTCGCCCGCGAGCTCGACAGCTGACGCTCCCGGACGCTCCAGGCGACGTGTCCGCAAGAACGCGAGCACCTCCGGCGAGAGCTTCAACGGACCGCGCCGTCCCGGGCGCTCGTCCAACAGCCCGGTCATCCCGCTCTGCTCGAACGCGGTGGCCACGAGATAAAACGACGCGCGTGAGTAACCGTGCGCTGCGGCCGCAGCGGTCGCCGTCTGACCATCCAGCAGGTGCGCGCGCAGCATCTCGTACTTCACCTGCACCTTGTCGAACGGCGCGAAGAACTCCGGGTGCGAAAGGAACGGCTCGCCGACCACGGCCTCGGGTACCGGATGCAACAGCCCCGCCTGCTCCAACGCCCGATAGCGCGCAGACTCGGCCATCCCAGCTCACCCGCCGCCGAGTCGCGCTCGCTGTACAGCCATAACCGCCGTCCTTGCCATTTCGACATGAATGTTCATCGATAATCGCCGCTAACAGCATATATACGCCTCCAGACGGAAGAATACGCGGCGATCTTCGGTTGACGGTGCGGCGTTCTTCCCTAGACACTATCGCTCGCCTCGCCATCCGCACCCGATCGCCTAGAACGCCGGCGATGGCCCGGCCTGCGGTAAAGCTCCGCGTCCACCCGGCTCACCTCACGAGCCAGAACACCGCGGTAGTTCAGGGTTGCGTTCCCTTGGTGGACCTCAAGGGCGACAGCTACCGCCTCAAGGACCGCGACCTCGGCCGCACCCCCAGGCCCGCCACCCCCGACGCCTGAGCGCCCGCCGGGCAGCGCGCTCCGCTCGGCGCTACGCGCCTCACTCCACACGCAGCCCGGCGGAACCCCACAGGGGGGTCAATTCTCAACCGGCGCTACAGGGTCAATTCTCAACCGGCCTTGACAATGTTGCCGTATGCGGGTAGATACGGAAGGCTGGCGTCATTTGCCATAGCAGACTCCTAGTAGTTCAGATAGGAGCCCGGGATATCAGTTTGCGCGGACGGCACCCGTTCGGTTCGGCACTTGCCCGGCCACTGCGGGGGATTTGCGGGGAACGGGAGCCCCGCTGCGGGGGTTTTGCGGGGGCTGCGACCACCGAACATCCGCAAACACGGACGAAATGGCCGACGCCACGCCCCAACGTCCTTCGGGCTTTTCGCCTGTATTCGCGGGATTTCGTCCACGTTCGCAGACAACTCGCTATATCGGGGCGCCGAGATTCGAACTCGGGACCTCACCGACCCGAACGGTGCGCGCTACCAGGCTGCGCCACGCCCCGACGCCCACGGAGTATCCCACAAGCCCGCGCAGGAGCTGCTGCAGCTATGGTCGACACGGTGCGCACCCCCACGGCGGATATCCTCGCGGAGCTGGAGCGCATCCTCGATCCGGCGCGCTTTGAGGACTACTGCGTCAACGGCCTGCAGGTCCCTGGGTGCGAGCAGGTCGAGACGATCGCCACCGGCGTGTCCGCCAGCGCGGAGCTGTTTGCGCGAGCAGCGGCGGAGCAGGCGCAACTGCTCGTGGTCCACCACGGTCTCTTCTGGGGCTCAGGCGCGAGGACGATCGACGCAACGATGGCCCGGCGCCTGAAGCTCCTGCTCGGCGCGGACATGGCGCTCGCCGCCTATCACCTCCCGTTGGACGCGCACCCCGAGCTGGGCAACAACGCGCAGCTCGCGAGGGGCCTCGGTGCGACTGGAAGCCTGGAGCCGTTCCCGCCCGGGGACGGAGCGCCGATCGGCTTCGTCGCCGTTCTCCCCGGCGACGGTCTCACCCCTGCGGAGCTCCTGGTGCGCGTTGACGAGCTGACGGGGTGTGGGCAGTCGGCCAACCACCACTCCCTCCTCCTGCAAGCGGACGCGCAGAGCAGCGCGGCGAGGATCCGACGCCTGGCGATCGTCTCGGGCGCAGGCGCCGACTACCTCAGCGACGCGGCGGCTGCGGGCGCCGACGCTCTCCTCACGGGCGAGGCGGAGGAGCGCTCGATGGCGCTTGCCCGCGAGCTTGGCATCCACCTCCTCGCCGCCGGTCACTACGCCACGGAGACGTTCGGTGTGAGGCGCCTGGGCGAGCATCTGGCGGAGCGCTTCGGCGTGCGCCACGTGTTCCTCGACGTCCCCAACCCTGTCTGAGGACCGAGTCGGCGTTTCGCGACGGCGCATCCTCAGACTCGAGCAGGACGTTCAGTTTGCCTGTTCAAGTGAGACCCGAGCGTCTAACATCCGACGTACATTCGGCCGAGGACAAGGAGGAGTTGCGATGGAGGCTGCGGCGTCGACGACGGGATCGAGGACGATCGCAGATCTGATCCCACGCTCGGCTGCCGAGCACGCCGAAGATACGGCCGTGCGTTACAAGCGCAACGGTGCCTGGCACGACGTCAGCTACGGCGAGCTGGCGGAGATCGTGCAGGAGCTCGGGCTCGGGCTGATCGACCTGGGGATCGAAGCGGGCGAGCGCCTGTGCATCCTGGGCAACACGCGGCCGGAGTGGTCCTACGCGGACATGGCAGCGACGTCCGCCGGAGCGGTGGTCGTGCCGATCTACCAGACCAACTCGCCTGAGGAGTGTCTGTGGGTGATCTCCGACTCGGGGGCCTGCGCGATCGTGTGCGAGGACGAGCAGCAACTCGCCAAGATCGTGGCGATCGCCGACCGGCTGCCGGACCTTCGTACGGTGATCGTCATGGATCCAAGCGCGGCCGCTTCGAGCGCAGGCACGGCGTTGAACGCGATCAGCTTGGAGGAGGTGCGCGAGCGTGGCCGCCAGCGCTCTGGGGAGGAGCTTGATGCGCGTCGCGCCGGCGTGCGCCCGGACGACGCGTTCACGTTCATCTACACCTCCGGTACCACAGGTCCGCCAAAGGGCTGTGTGCTCACACATGGCAACTACCGCGCGATCATCGACATGGTCAGCGACGCCGGCCAGATCGACGGCAACGAGGTCATCTACCTGTACCTGCCGCTTGCCCATTCCTTCGCGCTGCTGATCCAGCTCGCGGTGTTCGACCTCGGCGGCACGCTTGCCTACTTCGGCGGCGACACGAAGCAGATCGTCCCGGAGCTGCTCGAGGTCCAGCCCACCTATCTGCCTTCCGTGCCGCGCGTGTTCGAGAAGATCTACACGCTCGCCCAGGGCGCGATCGAGGCTGAGCTGCCGCAGGAGCGTGAGCGCGCGCACCAGGCGATCGCGCTGGGCGTGAAGGTACGCGACATGATGAGCCGCGGCGAAGAGGTCCCGGAGGAGCTCAACAGACCGTTCGAAGAAGCCGATCAGCAGCTGTTCAAAAACGTCCGCGCGATCTTCGGCGGGCGCGTGCGACGCGCAACCAGCGGCGCCGCGCCGATCGCCAAAGAGATCCTTGAATTCTTCTGGGCGTGCGGCGTGCCGGTGCTCGAGGGCTACGGCATGACCGAGACGGCTACCGCCGCCACCGTGTCGACAGTGGAGAACCACCGTTTCGGCACCGTCGGGCGCGCGCTGCCGGGGGTCGAGCTGAAGGTCGCAGACGATGGCGAGATCCTCATCAAAGGGCCGAACATCTTCAACGGCTACCACAATCAGGCGTCCACCAGCTTTGGCGCGGTCGAGAACGGCTGGCTGCACACCGGCGACCTGGGCGCGATCGACGAGGATGGCTACCTGTCGATCACCGGCCGCAAGAAGGACATCATCATCACGGCCGGCGGCAAGAACCTGACGCCGGCGAACCTCGAGAACGATCTCAAGCAGTGCCGCTGGATCTCCCAGGCGGTGATGCACGGAGATCAGCGTCCCTATCCGGTCGTGCTGATCACGCTCGAGGAAGAAGAGATGCTCACCTACGCGCACGAACACGGCCTGCCGGTGGACATCGCCTCGCTCTCGCGCGAGCCCGCGGTGCAGGCGCTGATCCAGCAGGCGATCGACAGCACTAACGCCAAATACGCGCAGGTCGAGCAGGTGAAGAAGTTCGTGATCCTCGACCACGACCTCTCCCAGCCCACGGGAGAGTTGACTCCCACGCTGAAGGTCAAGCGCTCGGTGGTCAACGAGAAATACGCCGCGTTGTTCGACGCGCTGTACGCCGGCTGAGAAGCCGAGCGCGCGCCTGCTGGGATAGCTGCGAACATGGGAAGCGATGCGCACTGACCCCACAGACAACGGCGGCCTGTTCGTCGGGCGCAGGCCGGGCACCGCGCCGGTGCACTTCCACGCGCTGCCCAAGCGCGGCAGCGCGCTGCGCCAGCGCGTGGACGGCTCGCTCGCGAGCTTGATGCTCGCCGCAGTGACGCTGCTGTGCCTGCTCTGCTGGGGACCGATCCCGGTCGCCTGCCTTTGGCTGGGATCGCAGGCCAACTACCTCACCGGCAGCGTCAGCCTCGGCATCCTGACCTCGTTTGCGGCGCTGTTCGCGTTGCTGTTCGGCGCTCTGTCTCTGATGAAACGAACAGACAACGCGTGGATCCTGGTACGCCGTGCGGCCGGCTATGACCAGCGGACGGGCGTGCTCGGACGCGTGTTCGCGATCACCGCTGTCGTCTGCGCGATCGCGTTCCTGCTCTGGTTCCTCGTGATCCACGGGCCGGGTGCGGGCCTCGTCAGCCGCGGCAACGGAGCCTGATCCGCTAGAACGGGGCCATATGGGCCTGCTCGACTACTACCGGCAATTCGAGGGCATGTCCGAGGAGGAGGTCAACAAGGGCCTGCGCGAGGAGGCGGCGGAGCGCAGGCGCAAGGCGCTCGCACGCGTGGAGACGCTGGACCTGTCGCTGAGCACCTGGCCGGAGCTGCCGCATCCTCGCATCGTCAGCGCGATCACGTTCGTGGCGCGTCGTGGACTGCACCGCTACCCCCAGCTCGCAGGCGCTGACCTGCGCGGCACGCTCGCCGAGCGCCACGGCGTGGAGCCCGACCGGCTGATCCTCGGCAATGGTGCCGCCGAGCTGCTCAGCGCCGCCACACGCGCGCTGATCGAGCCGGGCCAGCAGCTGCTCACGCTGTGGCCCTCCTACCCCCTGTATCCGATCATGGCCCGCCGTGCCCACGGCCAGGCGGTGCGCGTGGACGCCGCAGGCACGAGCGAGAGCGTGGATAGGCTGTTGCAGGCCGCCGCTCGCGAGCCCGACGTGCGCGTCGTGGCGCTCGCTAGCCCCAACTACCCCACCGGCGAGCTGATCCCGGCCTCGGAGCTGCAGCGGCTGCTGGCGGGGCTGCCGGAGGGCGTGGCCGTGCTGCTGGACGAGTCGCTGGTCGAGTTCTCAGACGCCCAGCCCACGAGCTCCTCGCTGACGCTGCTCGAGCATCAGCCGCGGCTGCTCGTGTTCCGCAGCTTCTCCAAGGCGTGGGGTCTTGCCGGCCTGCGCATCGGCTACGCGATCGGCGCCCCGGGCTCCGGCGCGCTGCTGGCGGAGCTCCAGCCCGACCTCGGCGTGTCTGAGATCTCCCAGGCGGGCGCA
>JBOGXX010000203.1:0-5528 GCA_050696475.1 Solirubrobacteraceae bacterium
CGCGGACGCCTGTGCCCTGCCTGAGCCCTCGCTGGGCGGCGGCGCCCCCGGTCACGCCCGGCCCTGGCCCAGCTGGCGTTTGCGTCGCGCGGCGACCTCACGAGCGTCGTCCATCACGCTCGATCGCTCGTTCGCCGCCTGATGCTCGGCGCCGGCCTCGCGTCCGCGCCCCTCGCGCCGCCATTCGTGCAGCTGTGGAGACTCGCCACGCGAGGCGGGCATCCGGTGAGGGCCGCCGCGCATCCGCTTTTGCAGCGCGTTGTCGAAGCCCTCCTCGATGCGACGGCGCTCGCGCCCGCGGGGAGATGGCAGGCTGTTCTGAGCGAGCTCCGCTGCGGTGGCGCTCAACTCGCTGCGAAGCGCCAGCTCACGATCGATCTCCAGCCGGGCCGTGCGCTGTCCAGCGGCGTCGAGGCCCTCGTATTCGCCGTCGCGGTAGCCAGCCAGCGCCGCGAGCGCGGCGTACTCTCGCCGGAGCCCCGCGCCGCGGGCGCGGGCCGCGCCCGGCAGCGCGGCCTGTGCGTCGAGGAAGCGCCGCTGCTCATCCATGCGCTCGCGTGGGTAGGCCTCGCGGGCCTTGCGACCGCGTGGACGCTCGATTTCGCCGGCGAGCTGGCGCGAGCGGTTGAGGGCGTGCTGCTCGCGCTCCAGCTCGCCCTTGACGCGGGTCTCGCGGCTGTCCAGCTTGGCTGCCCGCCGCTTGTCGCCGACGGCAAGAGCGGCGGCCCGCTCGCGTCCGAGCCGCTCGAGCTGCGTGCGCTTCCTCGACAGTTCGCGATTGATCGACGGGGCGCGCCGCGCACGCCCACCGGCGGCGCGATACTTCTCGGCGAGCGTGCGGCGAACCTGCTCGTCGCCGCCGGACTGCGCCAGGCGCCGTCCGGCCTGAGCCAGCTGGTGGCGCCTTTGCACGTCCGCTCCCGGTCTGCGTTGTCGGTCTTTCACCCTGCGCGCCGCAGCAATGACCGGGTTGCCCTCGATCGCCCCGCTGATTCCTTGCGCCAGCGCCTTGGCCGGACGCCGCTCGCTCGCGGGCGGCCGATGGCCGAGCGCCCCCTCTGTGGCTCCGAGGGCCTGGTGGCGATGCGCGTAGGCGCCCCACCAGAACGAGGACATCAACAGCCACTGGGTCCACCAGCCGAGCGCCCGCAGGTCTGCGAGGATCGTTATGACTGCAAGGACGACGCCCAGCAGGAACGAGAAGACGAGCTTTGAGACGACCGCCCCCAGCAGCCGTGCCGCCCATCTGCGAAACGCCGAGCGGCCTCCCTCACCGAAGGCTGGTGCGAGCACCATCGCCGGCGCCAGCATCAGATACAGCAGGCTGAACACGGCGGCGCTCAGCAGCCGAACAGCGACGAACCCGAGGAGCAGCAGCAGCCCGAGCAGTCCCGCTGCGATCAGCAGAACTCCGCCGATTCGCCACAGGGTTCCGCTCGTCGTCCTGAACTCCGCCTGTGCGGCGGTGGGGCCGTGACAGTTGGTCGCCTCATCGCTCTGGCACAGAGCGCGCAGAAGCGAGCCTTCGTCGTTGATCGAGTTGCGTGCCGGTCCGTTGGCCGGCAGCGCCAGGAACAGCGCGCCATTGCTCTGAGCGGAGCGCAGCAGCTCGGAGCTGTGCTCGACAGCCGTCTTCTGAGCGTTGCTGGCCGGCGCACACGGAGCCAGCGCCGTCGATCCGGGCTCGCAGCTCAGCTGCGAGACCTGGTGGGCCGCGATCTTCAGGGCGACCGCACGTAGCCGAGGATCCAGGCGCGAGGGCTCCCGACACCAGCCGACGTCTCCGAACTCCATGTAGCACCACGGCACTTCGATTGCCGTCGCGAACACGGTCTCGAGGCTCGTACCGAGCGCCTTCCCGGGAGAGGAGGGGTTGCCTCGAGCCGCGACGGCGAGCGTCCCGAGACTCGCCTGGTTCGCCCATGCGCCCAGCGCCCCGACGGTGCCGGCGGGGTTGGTGAGGACCCATATCCCGCAGACCATCATCGCGCCCATCAGCAGCGCCTCGCCGAGCGTGTCGGCCACGCGACGGCGCACGAGGCCGTGGTAGAGCGTGAGCACCGAAGCCGCCGCCAAGGCCAGCGGCAGCCATGGGTCGGTGAACGTCGCCTGCATCTGGCGCAGGCCGCTGCCGATGCCGGCGGTGGCGGAGCTGTCCAGCAGGTCGATCGTGAACGACCACTCGAGCATCACCACGAGCGCGTGCACCGCCCACACGAGTCCCATCCACAGGGGCGTGACGAACAGGTCCTGTGCGATCGTCGAGCCCCAGGAGCTCGGGTTGAGCACGCTGCTGTCGATATGCACGTCGATGCCGTAGTCGGCGGTCGGCGCGGGCGCCGCCGCGAACCCCGAGGTTTCACAATCACGCCGGTTGCCGGCGGGAAGTTCGCTCGCGAGCGTGTCCCGGCACGAAGGGCTGCCAAGCCCGTTGCTGACGAGCGGGTCGGCTTCGTTCTGGGGTGTGCCGCCTGTGACTTCTTCGCCGGGGCCGGCGTCGGAGCCCGCCCCGGTGCTGAGCGGCGGGCTGCTGGGGGCCGTGGCCGGGTTTGCGCCCTGGGCTCGCCCACTGTGTTGCTGCGCGGGCGTGCCGGTTGCGATCCCGCCATCGCTGGGGCGCGCATGCGCGACCGGCGCCACGGCCCCGAGGCTGCAGGCCGCGGCGAGCAGCGCGAGAAGCGTGCGCGTGGGGATCCGGTGCGCGCTCACTCAGCGCGTCGGCGTGGTCGAGAGCGCACGCAGCAGCGACGGCAGCACCACATCCACCTGAATCGCCTCCACGCGACCGTTGTGGTCACGGAACAGGCACCGGCCGGCTTCCAGCTCGAGCAGGCTCTGACGCATCCTGCGGTCCCCCGGGTCGAGCCCCAGGAGCGCCAGCGCGCGGTCGGCCTCGGCCGGGGAGCGCATCCCGAAGACGAACGTCGCTCCGATCAGGTTCTCCAGCGACTCGCGCTCGCCCACCAGCGCGTCTGTGACCAACTGGGTGCTGACGAGCGGCACCGCCAGCTCGGAGCGCCCCATGCGCTGCAGCGAGCTCAGCAGCGCCCGGCCGACCGGGTCGCCGAGGAGCCGCCACCCCTCGTCGAAGGAGAACAGCTTCAGACGATCGCGCTCGGCGCCCATCAGCTGCATGGCGAACATCGCGATCAGTCGCACGATCTGCTCGCCGACCCGCTCGGACTGCGAGTAGTCCGAGCGGGCGATCCCCGCCGGGGGCGCCGGCAAATCGCGGATCGGAAGGTAGGTCACCTGCCGATCGCCAACGGGGGGGAGCTTCACCGCCGGGTCGGCGAACCCGAGCTGGGTGAGCCCTGAGCGGGCATAGACGTCAAGCGCCCTACCGACCTGGGCCTCGGTCTCATCGCCGTGTTCGAGCGCTCTGACGACCTCGCGACAGGTCGGCTGGGAAGATCGCGTGAGCACACGATCGACGGCCGTGACGAGCGCCGTCTCCCACGCCGGGTGCGCCCTGGCCGGAAGGAGATCTCGCAGAAAGGACACCGCCGAGTCCTGGCGCAGGTGTACGGGCGCCACCCTCAGGGGGTCGAGCATGCCGCGCAGCGAGGGGTCCGGGCGCAGCGTCACACACTCGACATGCGGGGCGACCTCGGGCAGCAGATGAAAGCGGTGATCTCCCTTCGGGTCGCAGTCGATCACGCGCGCCCCCTGGAGAAAGCCCTCGTACTGGAGCTTCTGCGCGAGCGTGGTCTTGCCCGAGCCGAGCGCACCGACGCTGAGAATCGTGGCGTTGCGGTCGCGGTCGGAGCCCTCGCGCAGGTTGAAGGTGACCGGCTGCCGGGAGGCCGACAGCGTGTGGCCGAGGTAGAAGCCACAGCCGGATCCGGCGCTGTGGGCAGCGGTGGGCATCATCGCCGCGACCTGCTCGGCCGTGAGCGTGTCGTCGTAGCCCGACAGTCGCGTGCGCTGACCGGGTAGATGCTGGAGAAACAGCTGCAGCTGGTCTCCGAGCGGGCGATGCAGACGGATCTCCCCGTAGGCGCGCCTGCACATCTCGACGCGCTCCTCGAGCTGGCGCTCGTCCTCCCCGGAGACCGCGATCGCAAGCGTCGCACGCAGCAGCGGTGGCCTGCTGGACGCCTGCAGGTAGCCGAGCAGATCTCTGGCCTCCTGGGTGCGCTGGAAGCCGAGATCGGACACCCCCTGCTCGCCGCTGGACTCCGCTCGCACGATCTGATCGGCGTCCTGGATGCGGCGGCGCGCGATCCTGAGCGCGAGCTCGTTCGGCAGGAAGCGGGCGTTCAGCGAAAGGTCGATGCCGAACGGCAGGCTTTCAGGAGGCGCGAACATCAGCTCGGCTCGCGGACCTGGGAACTGCATCCGTTCAGGCAGCGCGCCCATCACGAGCTGTGCCTGCCAGCTGGTGCCGAGCTCCGACTCGATCTTCAGCCCCTTGCCCCGGTGCTCGACGTAGCCGTCACACCAGCGCATCACATCGCCCTCGAGCGGCGCCAGCAGGGCCTCGCCGTTGCACTCGAACGCGAGCGCGCGCGGCTGGTGCAAGCCGTCGACCTGTGGCTCGCCGAGCCCTCGGCAGAAGGCGCGACGCACGAGCCACTGCAACTCCACGCCACGCGCGGGACGCGCCGGCAAAAAGTCGGCGAGCCGCGCGTGGATCTCGTCGGCGCGCACGCGCGCGCGCTCGAGGTCGTTCGCCCTGAGCACGCGCCTGTCACGCAGCGCGAAGACGCGCCGCAGGCTCTCCCACCATTGCCTTGGGTGCTGAGCGGCAGCGCGTGAGATGTAAGAAGCCACATCGCGCTCGGGCTCGCGCAGACTGACGAGCAGGAACAGCTGTGGCTGGATCGCGCCCAGCGCGCTCAGATGCGCGACGTGCGCGTCGATGTAGCGCTCCCGAGCACGCGTGTGGGGGAGGGCACCGGCGGTGACTGACTCGCGCGGCTCGCGAAGTGCGCGCGCGTAGCGGTCGGGCTCCCAACGTCTACCGACACGCAGGATCTGGATGTCCGCCTCGAGCGCCTCGAGCGCCCCGATCAGGGCCACAAGCCGCGTGCGCTTGTCTTCTTCTCCCAGCCACGCGTAAGAGGTGAGCCGCACGGCGAACGCTGCCCACACGTCGTCGAGCCCGCGCGCGAACACGCAGTTGCCGTAGACGAACTCGATCGCCGACGCCACCGCTTCAGCGCCCTCGCGCCTGGTCGCCGGGCCTCACCAGCAGCCGGGCCCCGCTCGTCAGCGAGATCACCTGCCGCTCGTCCAACGGTCGGGCGTTCGCCACGTGGCTCAAGCTGAGGGCGGGACCCAGTCGCGTCCTGGTGCTGGCGCCGCGCTCGATCGCGCGTCCGGCGCGACGGTGCTCCACCGACACCAGCACAGCTCCCGGACCTCGATAGGCCAGGCGTCTGAACTGCGCATCGGAGCCATCGGGGAGCATCACGATGTCCTCCGGGAACCATCGCTCTCCGATCCTCCTGCAGCGCTGCGTCCCGGCGAGATGGCGCGGGCCGACCCAGTAGCGCAGGACGGCGTGCGCCGCGAGATGAAAC